>NZ_JBPQTP010000010.1:0-101175 GCF_051386395.1 Micromonospora sp. URMC 106 | reverse complement strand
CCCTCGTCGTCCCCGCGATCTTGCACTTTGTGCCCGGACATACCGGGACGCGGGTGGCGAAGCGCGGGCCGGAAGTGCAAGATCGCGTGGGCGTGGGCGTGGGCGTGGGCGTGGGCGCGGTCAGTCGGCGCGACGGGTGGCGGCGATGGCCAGGTCGACCAGGGCCTGCCGGGCCTCGGTGTCCAGGTCGACCGTGGCCAGCGCGGCCAGCGCGGTGTCGGTCAGCGTGACGATCCGCTGCTCGGTACGCGCCAGCGCGCCGCTGTCGCTGATCATCTCCCGCAGCCGGGCGACCCCGGCCTCGTCCAGCCCGGGGTCGCCGAGCCCGCCGAGCAGCAGCTCGCGCCCGGCCTCGTCGGTCGTCTCCAGGGCCGCCGCCACCAGATAGGTCCGCTTGCCCTCGCGCAGGTCGTCGCCGGCCGGCTTGCCGGTCTGCGCCGGGTCGCCGAACACACCCAGCACGTCGTCGCGGAGCTGGAACGCCTCGCCCAACGGCAGCCCGTACGCGGAGTACGCCGCCCGGACCTCGGCCGGCGCGTCGGCCAGCGCGGCGCCGAGCAGCACCGGCCGCTCGACCGTGTACTTCGCCGACTTGTAGCGGGCGACCTTGCCGGCCCGCTCCAGCGAGGTGTCGCCGGTGGCCTGGGTCAGCACGTCGAGGTACTGGCCGACGGTGACCTCGGTGCGCATCTCGTCGAAGACCGGCCGGGCCCGGGCGACCGTCCGCGGGTCCAGCCCGCAGGAGTGCAGCAACTCGTCCGACCAGACCAGGCAGAGATCGCCCAGCAGGATCGCGGCGGCGTCGCCGAAGCCGTTCGCGTCACCGCCCCAGCCGGCCGCCCGGTGCCGGGCCGCGAACCGGCGGTGCACCGCCGGCTCCCCGCGCCGGGTGTCGGAGCGGTCCATCAGGTCGTCGTGGATCAGCGCGCTGGCCTGCACGAACTCCAGCGACGCCAGGGCGGTCACCACCTGGTCGGAGTCGACGCCGCCGGCGCCCCGGAAGCCCCAGTAGGCGAACGCCGGCCGCAGCCGTTTGCCGCCGCCCAGCACGAACGCCTCGATCGCCTCGGCGACCGGCACCAGGGCGTCGTCGACACGGGTCATCCAGGTGCGCTGGGTGGCCAGGAACTCGACCAGGGCCTTGTCGATCCGTTGACGCAGCCCGGCACGGTCGACCGGGGAAACGGGAGCAGCGTGGGTCACGCCACGACGCTAGCCGGTCGGGGGCTACCCCGCCGCAGCACCGGGGGCCCGACGCGCCGCGCGGGTCCCCGGAGCCCGTCGGCCGGCCGGGGCGGGCCCCGGGCGGGGCAGGTACGGGCCGGCGGCCGCGACCAGCGCCCGGTACCGCCGGCCGGCCGGCCGGTCGCCGTGCCCGGCCAGCCGCCGGCGCACCTCGGCCAGGTGCTCCAGCGCCCGGGGCGACCCGGCGCGGACGGCGTCGAGCAGCGCCTCGCCGGCCACCGCGCAGGCCCGCTCCACCTCGCCGAGCTGGAGGTAGCACCGGGCCAGCCAGCCGCCGTAGATCGCCGAGGTGCGGGGACGGCCACGCTGCCGGACGGCGTGCAGCGGCGCCTCGGCCGGGCGTGGCCGGCCCAGCGCGACCAGCGCGCGCCCGGTCATCGCCGCCAGCTCCGGCCCGTCGAGCCAGTAGAGCCACGGCGGCTCCCGGCCGGGGTCCGGCGCGCCGGTCGCGTGGCGAGCCGCACCGAGCGCCTGCCGGGCCGCCCCGGCCCGACCACCGAGCGCCGCGGCCAGCGCCACCCGGTGCAGCAGCAGGGCGCGCAGGCCGGGGGTGGCCCATCGCCGGGCCCCGGCGTACGCCGTGCGGGCCAGCACCAGCGCGCCCTCCGGGTCGCCGGCGCCGGCGAGCAGGTGGCTGGCCGAGCCGAGCACGTGTCCGGCGAACGCCGGGTCACCGGCGGTCGCGGCGGCGCGCAGCGCCAACCGGTAGGCGTCGAGCGCGCCGGCCGCGTCCCCCGCGTCGGCGGCGAGCCAGCCGGCGAGCTGGGCCGACTCGGCCAGCTCGGGCAGCAGCCGGCGGCGCGCGGCCGGCCCGCACCCGGCCAGCGCCCGCACCGCCCGCCCCAGCCGGTACGCCCCGAGCCCGGCCAGGTCGGCCCCGCCGGCGAGGTCGTCCAGCCGGCGCAGCTCCGCCAGCCGCACCGGCCCGGCGGGGCGGGACCCGGGTCGTCCGGCCGCCGACGCGCCGGCATGCTCGTCGGCCGGTCGGGTGGGCGTGCCCGGCAGCAGCGCGGCGCGCGGGTCGACCAGCCAGCGCTGGGCCAGGGCGAGCAGCGCCGCCCGGGACCGGGATCCGCCGAAGGACGGCGGCGGGCCGAGGCGCCGGGTGCGGGCCGCGGCGTCGGCCAGCACGTCGGCCGGCACCGCGAGGACGACGGCGAGCCAGCCGAGCCAGAACTCGCCGGGAACGCGTAGCTGTCGCTCCCACCGGGAGACTTCGTGCCGGCTCAGCGTCGGCACCCCGGAGGCGTGGCAGAGCTCGGCCGCGAGCCGCAGCTGGCTCCAGCCGCGGGCCAGCCGGAGCTGGGCGAGCAGCGGCCCGAGCAGCTGCGGGCCGGGCGGGGGCGGCGTCATCGGTCCTCCGGCGGGCGTCGGCGTGGACGGCGGCGCAGGCCCCGGACGGACCGGTGCGCCACCGGTGGATGCTGACCCCCGCGCGTGCCCCCGCCGGGGCCGACCTCCGGCCGGCCCGCCCCGCGCTGCACCATGACTACCCCGGGGGTACGACGCTTTCCGGCCCCGGCCGGGCGACCCGGCGTACGCCTGGGGCCGGCGACCCGCCCGCGAGCCGGTGCGGGGCCGCCGGCGGGCGCCGTAGGGGCGGGCGCCGGCCGGCGGGCCGGTCGAGTCCCGGCGACCGGCGCGCGGGCCGGCCCGCGCGGCCCGTGTCCCCCGCTGTGGGAAGGTCCCCGGCGCGGGGTGCCCCGCCCGCTAGAGTCGTGGGGTGGCGCTCGGTCTTCCCTCGGTCCTCCCCAACCCGCAGCCGGCGATCGGGGAGCTGATCCGTGACCACCAGCCGACCTTCTCGTTCGAGTTCTTCCCGCCCAAGACGGAGCAGGGCGAGCGGCTGCTGTGGCAGGCCATCCGCGAGCTGGAGTCGCTGCGGCCCTCGTTCGTCTCGATCACCTACGGCGCGGGCGGGTCGACCCGCGACACCACGGTCGCGGTCACCGAGCGGATCGCCACCGAGACCACCCTGCTGCCGATGGCCCACCTGACCGCGGTCAACCACTCCGTCGCCGAGCTGCGCCACGTCATCGGCCGGCTCGCCGGGGTCGGGGTGCGCAACGTGCTCGCCGTGCGGGGCGACCCGCCGGGCAACCCGGGCGGCGAGTGGGTCCGCCACCCCGAGGGCGTGCTCTACGCGGAGGACCTGGTCCGGCTGGTCCGCGACGCCGGCGACTTCAGCGTCGGGGTGGCGGCGTTTCCGTACAAGCACCCGCGCTCGCCCGACGTGGCCAGCGACACGGAGCACTTCGTGCGCAAGTGCCGGGCCGGCGCCGAGTTCGCGATCACCCAGATGTTCTTCGACGCCGACGACTACCTGCGGCTGCGCGACCGGGTCGCCGCCGCCGGCTGCGACACCCCGATCCTGGCCGGCGTGATGCCGGTGACCCAGATCGGCACGATCGAGCGCTCCGTGCAGCTTTCCGGGGCGCCTTTCCCGCCGGCCCTGGCCGAGCGGTTCTCGAAGATCGCCGACGACCCCGAGGCGGTGCGCCGGCTCGGCATCGAGCAGGCCAGCGAGATGTGCCGGCGGCTGCTCGACGAGGGCGTGCCCGGCATCCACTTCATCACCCTCAACCGCTCCACCGCCACCCGCGAGGTCTGGCAGAACCTCCAGGTCGGCGCGCGGGTGTGACCGTACGTGCCGCGACACCTGAGCGCCGCCGCAACGGTTGATCCGTGGTGGGCACACAGCTGAACTGGGACGAGTACGCCACGGCGTGGGCGCGCCTGCACGGGGGCTTCGACCCCCGGGCGGCGGCCCCGGTCGTCCGCGCCTGGCTGCGGTTCGCCTACCACGTCGGGTTCGTGCTGGGCCGGCTGCGGGTCGGCCCGACCCCGGTCACCGTGGTCGGCGTGCTGCTCTGCGCCTGCGTGCCGCTGCTCGCCGTACGGCCGCAGGACGGCCCCTTCCTCGGGGCGCTGTTCGTGCTGCTCGCCGCGGTGGCGGACAGCGTCGACGGCGCGGTGGCGGTGGCCACGAACCGGACCACCCGGCTCGGCTACGTCTACGACTCGCTCGCCGACCGGCTCGGCGAGGCCGCCTGGCTGGTCGCGTTCTGGCTGGTCGGGGCGCCCGGGGCGCTCGTCGCGACCGCCGGCGCGCTCTCCTGGCTGCACGAGTACGTCCGCGCCCGGGCGGTCTCCGCCGGCATGCGGGAGATCGGCGCGGTGACCGTGGGGGAGCGCCCCACCCGGGTCTCGGTCGCCCTGGCCGGGCTGCTGCTGGCGGGGCTGACCGGGCTGATCGAGCCGGACCTGGCCGCCGGCACCATCACCATGGCGACCGCCGTCTGGGTGCTGCTGGCCGGCTTCGGGCTGGGCCAGCTCCTCTCCGCCGTCCGCCGCGCCCTGATCGACGCCGGCTGACCGGCCGGCGGGTGTCGGGATGGCCCCACCCGAGGCGCTGACCGGGTGCCGCACGCCCTACCAGGCGGGGCCGATCTCGTCGGCGACGATCTGGGCGGAGAGCGTCACCATCGGCAGGCCGCCGCCCGGGTGGCTGGAGCCGCCGACCAGCCACAGCCCGTGCGCCGGGCCCCGGTTCGCGGGGCGGAGCAGGCCGCCGGCGGTGCCGTAGATCGACCCGCCGGGCGC
This sequence comes from Micromonospora sp. URMC 106, assembly GCF_051386395.1. Classification (NCBI taxonomy): domain Bacteria; kingdom Bacillati; phylum Actinomycetota; class Actinomycetes; order Micromonosporales; family Micromonosporaceae; genus Micromonospora; species Micromonospora sp. URMC 106. Next base: position 96,327 of record NZ_JBPQTP010000010.1, on the reverse strand, counting down.
GCCGGTCGCGGCGTCCAGGTCGGCGGGGGTGCGGACCTCCCGGAACACCAGCCGGTCCCGCACGTCGACGCCGCGCTCGGCCAGCACGTCGAGGACCCGGTCCGCGTACGCCCCGGCGAGGCCCGGCCGGCGCCAGTCGACCGCGCCGGTGGCGGTGCCGTGCCGGGGGGCGTTGACCAGCACGAACCACGCCTCGTGGCCGGCCGGCCGGACCATCGGGTCGTCGGCCACGGTGACGAAGACGGTGGGGTCCGCCGCCGGGCGGGCCCGCACGCCGCGCCCCGGGTGGCCGAAGACCGCGTCGAACTCGGCGTCGTAGTCGCGGGGGAAGAACACGTTGTGGTGGGCCAACCCGGAGCTCCCGGTGACGCCGAGCAGCAGCACGAAGCCGGCCAGGCTGCGGTCGGCCAGCCCGGTCAGCCGGCGCGGGTCGGGCAGCAGGTCCCGGTAGAGGGTGAGCGCGTCGACGTTGGCCACCACCACGTCGGCGGGGACCGGTGCGGTGACGCCGCGCAGGCGTACGCCGTGCACCCGGCCGCCCGCGGCGTCGATGCGGGTGACCGTGGCGCCGGTCTGCACGACCACGCCGAGGTCCAGGCAGCGGGTCAGCAGCGCGTCGGCGAGCGTGCCCAGCCCGCCGCGCAGGTACCAGCCGCCGAAGGTCAGCTCGGCGTACGGCACGGCGACCAGCGCGGCCGGCGCCCGGCGCGGGTCGGCCCCGGTGTAGGTGGCGTACCGCTCCAGCAGCATCCGCAGCCGGGGGTCGGACAGGTGCCGCCGGCCCAGCCCGCGCAGCGTCCGGCCGGGGCCGATCGCGGCCAGGTCGCCCAGCCGCCAGGCCAGCGCGGCCAGGTCCAGCGGGGAGTCGATCGGGCGGCGCAGGATGTCCCGGTGCGAGGCCTGCCACACCCGCGCGGCCCGGCGCCACAGCCGCTGCCAGTCCGCCGTGGCCCGGTCGCCGAAGGCCGCGCCGATCCGGGCGGCGAACTCGGCCGGGTCGGCGCACGAGTCGAGGGCCGGGCCGCCGCCGGGGAAGACGTGCCGCACGATCGGGTCCACCGGCGCCAGGTCCAGGTACTCGTCGAGCTTCGCGCCGGTCGCCTCGAACAGGTCGTGGAAGACGTCGGGCAGGGTGAGCAGGCTCGGCCCGGTGTCGAAGTGGAACGGGCCGTCGGGGGTGTCGTGGACGTACCGGCCGAGCTTGCCGCCCACCGTGTCCGCCCGTTCGAGCACGGTGACCTGGTGCCCGGTGGCGGCCAGCCGGGCGGCGGTGGCCAGCCCGCCCACCCCGGCGCCGACGACCACGATCCGCGCCATGCCGCGCCTCCCTAGCTGACGGGGCGGCCGCGCCAGGAGAGGCGACGCCGCTTCCGCAGATGGTACGACCGGAGGGTCAGCCAACCGAGGACCACGACCGACACGGGGTGTGCCAGCGCGTCGGGCCACCACCGGCCGCCGGTCGCCCGGGCGCTGACCACCCGTCCGGCGACGCCGAGCAGGTAGGCGGCGAGAGCCGCGGCGGTCACCGCCGGCGCGCCGGCGGCCAGGGCGACGACCGCCAGCAGCGGGGGAGCGGTGTAGAGCAGGAGCAGCACGGCCAGCACGGCGGCCGCGGCTGCGGGGTGGCCGAAGGTCGCCCAGAGCGACTTCGAGTAGCCGTCGCGCAGCTGCGGCCAGTCCTCGTACATCCGGCAGGCGGCCAGCCGCGAGCCGTCGGCGAGGGCGATCCGGCCGCCGGCCCGCTTGACCGCGCGGGCCAGCTCGATGTCCTCCAGGACCTTCTCGGCCACCGCGGCGTGCCCGCCGGCGGCGTCGTAGCCGGCCCGGTCCACCACCAGGAACTGCCCGCCGGCGGCGGCCAGCGACGGCCGCGGCGAGCGCTCCATCGCCCGCAGCGGCAGGAAGGTCAGCCACAGCCACTGCAACAGCGGCTGGACCAGCCGGTCGGCCGCCGTCGCCACCACGATCCGGGGGTACGGCGACAGCAGCGTCACCCGCGCGGCGCGCAGCTCGGTGACCGCCGCCGCGACCGCGTCCGGGGCGAGCACCACGTCGGCGTCGACGAAGACCAGCGCGGTCGCCGCGGGGTCGGCCCGGGTGGCCAACTGCCAGCAGGCGTGCGGCTTGCCCAGCCAGCCCGGCGGCGGGGCGACCCCGTCGAGCAGGGTGACCCGGGGGTCGTCGCCGGCGACCGCGCGGACCACGTCAGCCGTGCCGTCGGTCGACCCGTCGTCGAGCACCACGACCCGCAGCCCCGGCACGCCCCGCTGGGCGAGCAGCGCGCGCAGGCAGGGGGTGACCCGGGTGGCCTCGTCGCGCAGCGGCAGCAGCACCGCCACGGTCTCGGTGACCGGCGCCGGCCGGTCCGCCGGGCGGCGCAGCCAGCGGCCGGCGTTGACCAGGGTGTGCGCGGTCAGCGCGGCCACGCCGGCCAGCAGCGCGAGGACGGCGGTCATGCCGCCGCGTCGACGCCGGGGCGCTGCGGTCGGCGCGGCTCGCGCCCCTCGTCGCGGCGGGCGCGGACCAGCGTGACCGCCAGCGGCACGGCGGCCACCGACATGCCGGCGGCCCCCCACAGCGCCGAGGCGGGCAGGTCGAGGAAGACCGCGTGGGCCAGCACGCTGGAGAAGTACGTCCACAGCCAGAGCGCGAACATCGGGTCGTCCCGCTCGTCGGTGCCGCCGACGGCGGGCCCGGCCAGCGGGCGCAGCGCGCCCATCATCAGCACCGCGAAGAGCAGCCAGCCCAGGTAGTTGCTCACCGGGATGCCGGGCAGCCCCGGCAGGGCGGGGGTGGCGTCCCGCCAGACCCAGTAGCCCTCGGCGACCATCTGGGGGTCGAGGAAGAGGTCCCAGGCGGCCAGCCCGACGGCGGCCAGCGCGACCCGCCGGCCGGGGAACCGGGTCCCCCGCCGACCACCGGCGTCGCTGCCGACGCCCGGCCCGCTGTCGGGGGTGCCGCCGGCCCCCAGCGGCCCGCCGCCGGTCAGCCGGGTGGCGGCCAGCCAGGCCGGCCAGGCCATCCAGGTCCAGGCCAGCGGGATGATCAGCGGCACCCCGGCCAGCTTCGGTCCCAGTTCGCCCGAGTAGTCGTAGCTGCCGAAGGGGAAGCCGGTCGCCACGCCGAGCGCCTCGATGGCGAACCCGCCGACCGTGGCCACCGCGACCAGCGCCGCCGCCGTACGCGGGCCCCGGCTGAGCAGCGCGTGGCTCACCGAGAGCAGGTAGCCGAGCACGACGGTGGCGACGGTCAGCCGGGCCCGGGTCTGCCCGGCGCTCAGCGGGTAGCAGATCTGCGCCAGCACCAGCACGGCCAGCAGCGTCCAGGACAGCCGTCGGGTCACGGCGCGGCGGCCCGGCCGCGCGGGGCGGACGTCGGCGGCTCCAGCGGCAGGTCCCGGCCGAGCACGCCGAACGGGCGCTCGTCACCGGGGAAGTGGAAGTGGCGCAGGACGTCGACGAAGCCGAACCGGCGGTACAGCCGCCAGGCCCGGGACCGCTGCTCGTCGGCCTCCGGGGTGGACAGCAGGGTGGTCGTCCCCTCCGCCATGGTGAGCAGGGCCCGCAGCTGCCCCGCGCCCAGGCCGTGCCCCTGCGCGGGCGGTCGGACGTGCAGCTCGACCACCTCGAAGCAGTGGGTCAGCCAGCGCTGCCGGGCGGGCGTGTCCAGCGCCCGCCACACCTGGTCGTGCCACCACTGCCCCGGGGCGCCGAGGTAGCCGTAGCCGAAGCCGGCCAGGTGACCCTCGCTGGTCAGGCTGGCGACGGCGCGGAAGCCGGGCCGGCGTACGTGGGTGGCGATGTAGCCGCGCCGCGCCTCCAGCAGGTCGGTGCGGTACCCCATCGCCTCGCCGTAGACGGCCACCACGTCGTCCAGCCGTCGGACGAGATCGTCCGGCGTCCACCGCACCAACCTCATGCCCGTGCACCCTCCGCCGTTCCCGGGCCGCCGTCCGCGACCCACCCCAGCACCGCCCGGTCACCGACCACGTCGCGCACCTCGAACCGCGCGAAGAGCTCCTCCGCGTACCACCCCTCCGTGGGGGTCCGCATGATCGCGGCGCGGTGCTCCGGGTGACGGTACGCGAACGCCACGAGGTCCGCCGGGGCACGCCACACGCTCACCGTGCCCTGCCAGCCCAGCGGGGCCTCGCCGACGCCGAACCGGGCCAGCAGACCGGGCGCGGCGTGCAGCGCGGCGGCGACCGGGGGAACCGCCCGCCAGAAGGTGGCCGCCCGCCGGGGGCGCAGCCGGGCCCGGGTCAGGGCCAGCACCGGGCCGGTGACCCGGCCGCCGGGCGGCTCGCCGAACGGCCGGCGGCCCGACCACTCGCCCCGGCTGCTCAGCGGGCGCAGGTCGACCCGGACGGCCGCGCGGGCGATCCGCGCCCAGCCGCGTCCCACCGGCGAGTCGTCGAAGCCGGCCGCCGCGGCGGGGGAGTCCCACGCGGTCAGCGCCGCCCACCGGGTCAGGTCGGCGTCGCCCGGCCCGAACCCGGTGCCGGTCCCGGTGCCGAGCAGCTTGCCGAACCGTACGCCGGGCAGCGCGCGCAGCCGGCGGGGGTCGGCCGCCATCCGGGTCAGCGCCCGGGGCAGCGCGGCGCGGGAGGTGCGCCACACGTGCAGGGTGACCAGCTCCGGGGCGCCGTCGGTCCCGCTCACGCCGCCCCGCCGCCGAGCCCGACGGTCCGCCCGCTCAGCCCGCTCACGCCACGTCGGCCGGGGTGCCGCCGGTGACCCGCAGCAGTTCCCGGTACGTGGTGGGGAAGACCGCCTGCGGCACGCCGCCGGCCGCCCAGATCTCGTCGTACCGCTCGAGGGCGGTGTCGACCAGGGTGCGCAGCGGGCGCGGGTGGCCGACCGGGGCGACCCCGCCGATCACCTGCCCGGTGTGCGCGCGGACGAAGTCGGGGGTGGCCCGGCGCAGCCGGGTGACCCCGATGGACGCGGCCAGGCCGGCGGTGTCCACCCGGTGCGCGCCGGAGGTGAGCACCAGCAGCGGCGCGCCGTCCGCCTCGAAGACGAGCGAGTTGGCGATCTGGCCGACCCCGACGCCGAGCGACTCGGCGGCGGCCGCGGCGGTGTGGACCGCGTCGGGCAGCAGGCGGACGGCGCTCGGCGCGCCGGACCCGTCCCGCGCGCCCGCGGCGTCGAGCACGTCCTGCACCGCCCGTACGTTCGGGTGTGGCTGCATGCCGCCATTCTTCCCGGTACGCCCGCCGCCGGCCCGCCCGGCCACGCCGGACGCCCGCCCGGCCACGCCGGACGCCCGCCCGGCCACGCCGGACGCCCGCCCGGCCACGTCGGCTCGCCCGGCCACGCCGGGCCGCCCGAGGTGCGACCGCTCCGGGTCGGGCCCGCGCGGTCGGCCGGTCGGTTCGGTGCGGGACGGCGACGGCGTGAGCAGGCCGGTGCCGGGGCGGGCACCGGTGCGACGTCCCGCGCGCCACACGTTGCATTTTCGTCGGAGGGAGGGTGTACTGTCAGCAGTAGTTAGAACGAGTGTTCGATTGCATCGAACGCCCGTTCCAACATCCCGGGCGGTGTTTCGCGGCGCCGGCCCCGGGCGGTGCGGCTCCGCGGGCCGCACCTGGGTCACGGGCAGTCGCGAGCCCGGGCCCGTCAGGCAGGAGCGTCGCCCGCCGCCCACGACCCCCGGGCGGCGGGCCACGAACCCGCCGGTTGCGCCGGCCGGGTGTGGTGTGGGGAAGCGTCCACACCCGGCCGGCCCCACCCGGTGCGTCTTCCTCCGCACCACTCGACCCGGCGTCCCGCCGGCGGACCAGGTCCGCCCCGGGGGCGGCGCCTCGGCCACGTGGAGGAGACAGTCCCATGCCGACCAACCCGGCTCAGGCACCGACGGTGCCGGCGCACGTGCTGCCGCACCGCACCCCCGCCCAGCTTCTCGCGGTGGCCCGCCACGGCCTGGCCGAGGCCGCCCAGACCCGCCCCGACGGCCTCCGCTACGCGGCCGCCCACCTGGCCGCGCTGCGCGCGGCGGCGGCCCTGCTCGCCGCCCGGGCGCGTCCCGCTCCCGCCCGGCGCAACCGGATCACCAGCGTCTGGGTCCTGCTCTCGGGTGTCGCCCCCGAGCTCGACGAGTGGGCCCGGTTCTTCGCCCTCGGCGCCGGCAAGCGCGCCGCCGCCGAGGCCGGCATCCCGCGGGTCGTGACCGCCCGCGAGGCCGACGACCTGCTGCGCGCCGCCGAACAGTTCGTCACGGTGGTGGAGACCGCGCTCGGCGTGACCCACCAACCGGCGCTCGACGGCCTCGCCGCCTGACCCGTGACGCCCCGGCCGCCCAGCGGGGGGAGCCGGGCGGCCGGGGCGTCACGCGCACATCCGATCGACAGCACGACGGGGGGTAGGTCCGATGGCGGGCCGGATGGTGGTCGGTTCCGCCGCACTGGCCGCGCTGGTGCGTCCGGCGAGCGCGCCGGACCCGGCAGGCGGTCACCGGGTGCTGCCGGTGGCCCCGGAGCTGACCGGGCTGCTGCCCAACCGAGGGCTGCGGCGCGGCAGCACGATCGCGGTCGCCACCGGTCAACCCCGCCGCAGCGGCGGCACGTCGCTGGTCCTGGCGCTGCTCGCCGAGGCGTCCCGGGCCGGCTCGTGGTGCGCCGTGGTGGGGGTGCCGACGTTCGGGGCGGGTGCGGCCGCCGAGCTCGGCATCGCCCTGGACCGGCTCGCCCTGGTGCCCCACCCGGGTCCGGAGTGGGCCACCGTCATCGCCGCGCTGATCGACGGGGTGGACGTCGTGGTCACCGCCGTGCCGGCGACGGTCTCCGCCTCGGTCGCCAACCGGCTGGCGGCCCGCGCCCGGCAGCGGGGCAGCGTCCTCGTCCCGTACGGGCGGTGGGACGGCGCGGACGTGACCCTCCAGGTGGTCCGGGGCGCCTGGGAGGGGCTCGGGCCGGGGCGGGGCCGGCTGCGCCGCCGCGAGGTCACCGTCTCGGCGCGCGGGCGCGGGGCCGCCGCCCGCCCCAAGGAGATCAAGGTCTGGCTCCCCGGGGACGGGCTCACCCGGGTCATTCCCCGTCCGGCCCCCGGAGCTGTCGCCGGTTCCGTCACCGGCCGGTCGGTCGCCGGCCGGCCCCGCCCGGTTGCCGTGGCCGCCTCCGCGTCCGCCGGCACCTCCCGTCGCGGCGCGCTCACCCTGGTCGGTCCGGCATGACCGGTGCGCCGGTGCGGACCCTGCTGCTCTGGTGCCCGGACTGGCCGGTGCTCGCCGCCGAGATCGTCGACGGGGTGCCCGCCACGGGCCCGGTCGCCGTGCTGCACGCCAACCGGGTGGTCGCCTGCTCGGAGCGGGCCCGCGCCGAGGGGGTGCGCCGGGGGCTGCGCAAGCGGGAGGCGCAGGGGCGCTGCCCGCAGCTCACCGTCGTCGAGTACGACCCGGGACGGGACACCCGGGCGTTCGAGCCGGTGGTCGCCGCGGTCGAGGAACTGGTCGCGGGCGTCGAGGTGGTGCGTCCCGGCGCGTGCGCGGTGGCGGCCCGGGGCCCGAGCCGCTACCTCGGGGGCGAGGAGGCGGCGGCCGAGCGGATCGTCGAGCACGTCGCGCAGGCCTGCGCGGTGGAGAGCCAGGTCGGCATCGCCGACGGGGTGTTCGCCGCCGGGTTGGCCGCCCGCGCCGGGCAGGTCGTTCCGCCCGGGGAGACCCCGCGGTTCCTGGCCGACCTGCCGGTCGAGGCGCTCGGCCGGCCGGCCCTGACCGACCTGCTGCGCCGGCTCGGCGTACGCACCCTGGGTGACTTCGCCGCGCTGCCCGCCGGCGACGTGCTGGCCCGGTTCGGGTTCGACGGCGCGCTGGCCCACCGGCTGGCGGCCGGGCGGGACCACCGCCCGCTCGCCGTCCGGCAGCCCCCGGCCGACCTCGCGGTCACCGCCGACCACGACGAGCCGCTCGACCGGGTCGACGCGGCGGCCTTCGCCGCCCGGGCGCTGGCCGAGCGGCTGCACGACCGGCTCGCCGCGCACGGGCTGGCCTGCACCCGCCTCGGCATCGAGGCGGTCACCGCGCACGGCCAGGAGCTGCACCGGGTCTGGCGGCACGACGGGCTGCTCACCGCGGCAGCCATCGCCGACCGGGTGCGCTGGCAGCTCGACGGCTGGCTGTCCGGCGGCGGCCGGGGTGGCGCCCGCCCGGCCCGCCCGACGGCGGGCATCATCCGGCTGCGGCTGGTCCCCGACGGGGTGCTCGCCCAGGCCGGCCTGCAACCCGGCCTGTGGGGGGAGGCCGGCGAGGAGCGGGAGCGGGCGTACCGGGCGCTGAGCCGGGTGCAGGGCATCCTCGGCCCCGAGGCGGTGGTCACCGCGGTGCTCGGCGGCGGGCGTTCGCCCGCCGACCAGGTGCGCCTGGTGCCGTGGGGGGACGAACGCCTGCCGGCCCGCCCGGGTGAGCCGCCGTGGCCGGGCCGGCTGCCGCCACCGGCGCCGGCCGTGGTGCTGCCCGACCCGCTCGCCGCGACCGTGCACGACGCGGCCGGCGAGCCGGTCGTGGTCAGCGCGCGGCTCCAGGTCAGCGCCGCGCCGGCCCGGCTGGCCGTGGGCACCGCCCGGCCGGCCGAGATCGTCGGCTGGGCCGGTCCGTGGCCGGTGGACGAGCGCTGGTGGGCGCCGGCCGAGGCTCGCCGCCGGGCCCGGTTCCAGGTCTGCCTGGCCGACGGCGCGGCCCTGCTGCTCGCGGTCGAGGGCGGCCGGTGGCTGGTGGAGGCGATCTATGACTGACCGCCGCCGGGTGGTGGGCCGGTGAGCTTCCACAACCCGAAGATGCCCTGGTCGGAGCTGGAGCAGGTGCTCTCCGGGCGGTCCGACGTCGGGCGTCCCAGGGGTGAGCGGCACCTGCACGTGGTGGACCCGCTCGCGGTCGACGCCGACGGCGGCGACTCCCCGGCGTGGAGCCGCAAGCGGCAGGAGTACGCGCCGCCGGAGCTGGCCCGTCCCGACGACGCGGTGCCCTACGCCGAGTTGCACGCGCACACCAACTTCAGCTTCCTCGACGGCGCCAGCCATCCCGAGGAGCTGGCGGAGGAGGCCGCCCGGCTGGGCCTCACCGCGCTCGCCGTCACCGACCACGACGGCTTCTACGGGGTGGTGCGCTTCGCCGAGGCGGCCCGCGCGCTGCACCTGCCGACGATCTTCGGCGCCGAGCTCTCGCTGGGCCTGCCCGGCCCGCAGAACGGCGAGCCCGACCCGCTCGGGCGGCACCTGCTGCTGCTCGCCCACGGCCACGAGGGGTACGCCCGGCTCGCCTCGACGATCGCCCGCGCCCAGTTGCGCGGCGGGGAGAAGGGCCGCCCGGTCTACGGCGAGCTGGAGGAGGTCGCCGCCGAGCTGCGCGACCACGTGCTGGTGCTCACCGGCTGCCGCAAGGGGCACGTGCCGGCGGCGCTGCTCACCGAGGGGGTGGCCGCGGCGGCCCGCGAGCTGGACCGGCTGACCGCCCTGTTCGGCGCGGAGACGGTGGCGGTGGAGCTGACCGACCACGGTCATCCGGTCGACGCCGACCGCAACGACGCGCTCGCCGAGCTGGCCGCGTCCGCCGGGCTGCCCACGGTGGCCACCAACAACGTGCACTACGCCACCCCGGGCCGGCGCCGGCTGGCCACCACGGTCGCCGCCGTACGGGCCCGGCGCAGCCTGGACGAGATCGACGGCTGGCTGCCCGCGGCCGGCACCGCCCACCTGCGTAGCGGGGCCGAGATGGCGGCCCGGTTCGCCGCGTACCCGGGCGCGGTGGCGCGGGCCGCCGAGTTCGGCGCCGAGCTCGCCTTCGACCTCCAGCTCGTCGCGCCGCGGCTGCCGGCGTACCCGGTGCCGCCGGGGCACACCGAGATGAGCTGGCTGCGCCACCTGACCGAGCGGGGCGCGCGGGAGCGCTACGGCCCCCGCGAGGCGCACCCGAGGGCGTACGCACAGCTCGACCACGAGCTGAACATGATCGAGGAGCTGGGCTTCCCCGGCTACTTCCTGGTGGTCTACGACATCGTCGCGTTCTGCCGCGAGCAGGACATCTACTGCCAGGGCCGGGGCTCGGCGGCCAACTCGGCGGTCTGCTACGCGCTGCGGATCACCAACGTGGACGCGGTCCGGCACCGGCTGCTCTTCGAGCGTTTCCTCGCCCCCGAGCGCGACGGCCCGCCGGACATCGACGTGGACATCGAGTCCGACCGTCGGGAGGAGGTCATCCAGCACGTCTACGCCCGCTACGGCCGGGAGCACACCGCCCAGGTCGCCAACGTCATCTCCTACCGGCCCCGTTCGGCGGTGCGGGACGTGGCCAAGGCGTTCGGCTTCTCGCCCGGCCAGCAGGACGCCTGGAGCAAGCAGATCGACCGCTGGGGCTCGGTCGCCGCGGTCGACGTGGCGGACATTCCCGAGCAGGTGGTCGCGTACGCCGACGAGTTGCAGACCTTCCCCCGGCACCTGGGCATCCACTCCGGCGGCATGGTGATCTGCGACCGGCCGGTGATCGAGGTCTGCCCGGTGGAGTGGGGGCGGATGCCGGGCCGCAGCGTGCTCCAGTGGGACAAGGACGACTGCGCCGCCGTCGGCCTGGTCAAGTTCGACCTGCTCGGGCTCGGCATGCTCTCCGCGCTGCACTACGGCTACGACATGATCGGGATGAGCCTGGACCTCGGCGGCATGACGCTGGACGACCCCGAGGTCTACGACATGCTCTGCCGGGCCGACTCGGTGGGGGTGTTCCAGGTGGAGAGCCGCGCCCAGATGGCGACCCTGCCCCGGCTGAAGCCCCGCGAGTTCTACGACCTGGTGGTCGAGGTGGCGCTGATCCGGCCCGGCCCGATCCAGGGCGGCTCGGTGCACCCGTACATCCGGCGCAAGAACGGCCAGGAGCCGGTGGAGTACGCCCACCCGCTGATGCGCAACGCGCTGGAGAAGACCCTCGGCGTGCCGCTGTTCCAGGAGCAGCTGATGCAGCTCGCCATCGACCTGGCCGGCTTCGACGCCGCGGAGGCCGACCAGCTGCGCCGGGCGATGGGCGCCAAGCGCTCCGCCGAGCGGATGGCCCGCATCGCCGACCGGCTCTACGCCGGGATGGCCGAGCGGGGCATCACCGGCGAGCTGGCCGACGACGTCTACCGCAAGCTCTCCGCGTTCGCCAGCTACGGCTTCCCGGAGAGCCACGCGATGAGCTTCGCCTACCTGGTCTACGCCAGTTCCTGGCTCAAGCGCTACCACCCGGGGCCGTTCCTGGCCGCGCTGCTCAACGCCCAGCCGATGGGCTTCTACTCGCCGCAGACGCTGGTCGACGACGCCCGCCGGCACGGGGTGCAGGTGCGCCGGCCGGACGTCAACGCCAGTGGCGCCAAGGCGGTGCTGGAGTCCACCCCGCAGACCCGGTGGGGCAGCGCGCCGGGGGAGCCGCCGCACGCCTGGGGGCTGGGCGGCCCGGCCGTCCGGCTCGGGCTGGCCAGCGTGCGTACCCTCGGCGACGAGGTGGCCGAGCGGATCGAGGCGGAGCGGGCGGCGCACGGGCCGTACCGCGACATGCCGGACCTGGCCCGGCGCGTGGGTCTCACCGCCGCGCAGCTGGAGGCGCTGGCCACCGCGGACGCCTTCGCCTGTTTCGGGCTGTCCCGGCGGCAGGCCCTCTGGGCGGCCGGCGCGGCGGCCCAGGACCGGCCGGGTCGGCTGCCCGGCACGGTGACCGGCACGGCCGCGCCCACCCTGCCCGGCATGGAGGCGGTGGACCGGCTGGTCGCCGACGTGTGGGCGACCGGGCTGTCGCCGGAGAGCCACCCGGCCCGCTTCATCCGCCCGCAGCTCGACGCCCTCGGGGCGGTGCCGATCGCCCGGCTCGGCCGGGTGGAGCCGGGTCGGCGGATCCGGGTCGGCGGGATCGTCACCCACCGGCAGCGCCCCGCGACCGCCGGCGGGGTCACCTTCCTCAACCTGGAGGACGAGACGGGCATGCTCAATGTCACGTGCTCCCCGGGGCTCTGGCAGCGCTACCGTCGAATCGCCCGCACCAGCGCGGCGCTGGTGGTGCGCGGCCGGTTGCAGCGGCACGAGGGAGTCACCAATCTCACCGCCGACCGGTTGGACGCCATCGAGCCGCCGGTCAGCCCGGCATCGCGCGATTTCCGTTGACGGTAGTGATCCACATTACGGTTTTCCGCGCGCGATGGCGGGAGACTCCTGCTCGCGCGGGCAGAGCGGCCCGCGTCAGCACGAGGGGGACGAACCGATGACGGGGAATCACGAGTACAGCGGCGGGGTGGCCAACTCCCGGCGGACCCGGCTCAGCGCCGGATGGACCCCGACGCACCACACCGAGCCTCGCGAGTACGAGATCACCGAGGGCCCGGTGGCCAACGCCCTGCGGTCGCGGGCCGAGGAGGACGGCGCCACCGGCGAGTCCTGAGCGCCGCACCGGACGGTCCCCGTCGGGGGCTGGACCGGGTGACTAGGCTCGACCGGGTGGAGCAGACCCCAGGCCGGCTCGCCGGGCCGCCGCTGACCCCCCGTACCGCCGTGATCTGGTCGGTGCTGCGCGCCGAGCTGGAACGCCGCGGCGACACCGCGCTGACCGTGCTCGACGTCGGCGGCGGCACCGGCGGCTTCGCCGTCCCGCTCGCCCAGGCCGGGCACCGGGTCACCGTGGTCGACGCCAGTCCCGACGCGCTCGCCGCGCTGACCCGCCGGGCCGCGGAGGCCGGGGTCGCCGAGCGGGTCCGTGCCGTGCAGGGCGACGGCGACGCGCTCGCCGGGCTGGTCGAGCCGGGCGGCGTGGACCTGGTGCTCTGCCACGCCGTGCTGGAGGTGGTCGACGATCCGGCGCCCGTGGTGGCCGCGCTGGCCGCCGCGCTGCGCCCGGGCGGCGCCGCGAGCGTGCTGGTCGCCGGCCGGGCCGCCGCGGTGCTCGGCCGGGCGATGAACGGGCACCTGGACGTCGCCGCCACGCTGGCCGCCGACCCGGCGGGCAGCGCGGGGGCCCGGGACACGCTGCGCCGGCGCTACGACGCCGAGGGCGCCGCCGCGCTGCTCGGCGCCGCCGGGCTCGTGGTCGAGGAGATCCACGGCGTACGCGTGCTCGCCGACCTCCTTCCCGCGGCCGTGGCCGACGGCCAGCCGGCCGCCCTGGTGGAGCTGGAACGGGCGCTCGCGGCGCGAAGCCCCTGGCGGGACCTCGCGGCCCAGTTGCACCTGTTCGCCCGTCGCCCGTGACCGACCCGCTGGCGGTCGTCGCGCCGCGCTACGGCGACGGCAGCCTCGCCGACGTCCTGCCCAGCGCGCTCGCCGTGCTCGGCGTGCCCGGCGCCACCGACCCGCTCGGGCTGGGCCCCGCGCTGGCCGGGGTGCGCCGGGTGGCGGTGCTGCTCGTGGACGGCCTCGGCTGGCACCAGATCCCGACCGCCGCGCCGTACGCGCCGACCCTGGCGGGGCTCGCCGCGACCGTCGGCCGGCCGCTGACCTCCGGTTTCCCGTCCACCACGCCGACCAGCCTGGTGACGCTGGGTACCGGCGCCGCGTCCGGGGCGCACGGCGTGCTCGGCTTCACCGTGCGGGTGCCCGGAACCGACCGGGTGCTCAACCACATCGAGTGGGCGGCCGACCCGGCGCCGCTGCGCTGGCAGCCGGTCCGTACCCAGCTCGAACGTGCCCGGGCCGCCGGGGTCGCGGTAACGGTGGTGAGCCGACCCGAGTTCGGCGGCAGCGGGCTGACGGTGGCCGCCAACCGGGGCGGCGACTACCGCGGCGCGGCCGGCGTCGACGCGCTCGCCGAACGGATGCTCACCGCCCTGGCCGCCGGGACGGGGCCCACCCTGGTCTCCGGCTACCACCCCGACCTGGACCGCCACGGCCACCTCACGGGCGTCGACTCGGCGCCCTGGCGGGTCGCCGCGGCCGAGGTGGACCGGCTGCTCACCCGGCTCGTCGACGGGTTGCCGCCCGACGCCGCGCTGCTGGTCACCGCCGACCACGGGCAGCTCGACGTGCCGGCCGCGCACCGCGTCGACCTGGACACCGATCCCCGGCTGCGCGCCGGGGTGGCGGTGGTCGCCGGGGAGCCCCGGGTCCGCTACCTGCACGTCACGCCCGGCGCCCGGGACGACGTGGTGGCCGCCTGGTCGGCGGTGCTCGGCCCCGCGGCCCGGGTCCGCACCCGCGAGGAGGTGGTGGCCTCCGGCTGGTTCGGCCCGGTGCCGGAGGAGCACCTGCTCCGCATCGGCGACGTGGTGGTCGTCTGCAACGCCACGTACGCGGTGACGGCCTCCCGCTCCGAGCCGCCGACGGTCTCCCGGCTGGTCGCGTACCACGGGGCGGACACCGCGGCCGAGATGACCATCCCGCTGCTGGTCGTACGCGGCTGACGACCGGGCGACCGTCCCGCCGGCGGGCGCCGCGTCGCGGCGCGGATCGCCTGTCCCGCCGGCGCGGTCAGGCGCGGACCGGCGGTGCCGCCGTCACCGTTCCCGCCCGGCGAGCCCTTCGAGCGCCCGCACGAGGTCGTCGGCGGTGGGCGCGGCTCCGGGGTCGAGCAGCCACTGGAGCATCACACCGTTGATGAGCGCCAGGGCGAGCGAACCGTAGCGGCGGGCCTGCTCCGCCGAGACCTCCGTCGGAGCGATGTCGAGCGTCAGGGCGGCGAGGTCGCGCCGGCTGGCGGCGTAGCCGGCCGCGAGTTGGTCGCGCACCTCGGGCGCGAACTCCGCCTGGGCGTACGCCTGCACGCTCGCTACCAGGACGGCCCGCTGCTCGTGCGCCAGCTCGAACACGCCGTGGAGGAACTGCCGGAGGCGCTCCAGCGGCGCTCCGCCGGGCTCGGTCGTGACGGCCGCGGCGATCGCGTCCCCCCAGGCGTCGAAGATCTCCAGGACGGCGGCGTTCAGCAGGGCGTCCTTGCTGCCGAAGTGGTAGCCGATGGAGCCGAGGTGGGCGTTGGTCGCCGCCACGATGTCGCGGGCCGTGGTGTGGGCGTAGCCCTTCTCCACCAGGCATCGCTTCGCCCCCGCCAGGAGTTCCTCTCGCTGTCCCATGACGGCAGTGTAGCCAGGTCTTTGAACGACCGTCTTGTACGCGCGTATTGAACATGCGTATTGTACGCCTGTACAGTTCGGCGCGTGACCACCTCTGTTCCTCCCCGTGCCCGCAGTCGCGAGTGGTTCGGCCTCGCCGCTCTCGTCATTCCCGCCCTCCTCACCTCCATGGACCTCTCGGTCCTGTTCATGGCCGCGCCCTGGATCAGCGCCGAACTCGAACCGAGCACCGGCCAGTACCTGTGGATCATGGACATCTACGGCTTCGTGATGGCCGGTCTGCTGGTGACCATGGGCAGCCTCGGCGACCGCGTCGGACGCCGCCGGCTCCTGCTCGTCGGTGCCGCCGCGTTCGGCGCGGCATCTCTCCTGGCCGCGTTCGCCACCAGCCCGGAGCTGCTCATCGCCGCCCGGGCCCTGCTCGGCCTGGGCGGGGCGACCCTCGCGCCGTCGACGCTCTCCCTGATCCGCGGCATGTTCGCCGACGACAACCAGCGGCGCACCGCGGTCGGGATCTGGACGGCCGGCTTCACCGGTGGCATCGCGATCGGCCCCATCGTCGGCGGCTTCCTGCTGGAGCGGTTCTGGTGGGGATCGGTGTTCGTCATCAACGTCCCCGTCATGCTCCTGCTGCTCGCCGTCGGGCCGTTCCTGCTGCGCGAGTCGAGGGATCCGGCCCCGAACCGGTTCGACCCGCTCAGCTCCGTGCTGTCCCTCGCCGCCGTCCTGCCGGTCATCTACGCCGTCAAGCACTTCGCCGAGCAGGGCCCGAACCCGTCGTCGCTGGTGGCCCTCCTCGTCGGCCTCGCCGTCGGCGCCCTCTTCGTCCGCCGCCAGCGCCGCAGCGACCGCCCGATGATCGACGTGCGACTCTTCTCGGCGAGTTCCTTCTCCGCCGCCATCGGCGCGAACACGGCGATCGCCTTCGCCAGCGCCGGCATGGGTCTGCTCGCGGTCACGTTCCTGCAGACGGTGCTCGGCCTCAGCCCGTTCGACGCCGCGCTCTGGATGCTCCCGACCATCCTGGGCAGCGTCGTCGGCGTCGCCCTCGCGTCCGCGCTCGCGCCGCGCACCCGACCCGCGGTACTGGTCGCCGCGGGACTCGTCGTCGCCGCCGCCGGCTTCCTGCTCGTCAGCGCCATGCGGGTCGACGCGCCGGTCTGGTGGCTGATCGCGAGCTACGGGCTGCTCACCGTCGGCGTCGGGATGACCAGCACCCTGGCGACCT
Organism: Micromonospora sp. URMC 106; assembly: GCF_051386395.1. Lineage (NCBI taxonomy): Bacteria > Bacillati > Actinomycetota > Actinomycetes > Micromonosporales > Micromonosporaceae > Micromonospora > Micromonospora sp. URMC 106. Next base: position 80,092 of record NZ_JBPQTP010000010.1, on the reverse strand, counting down.
CGCTCGTGCTCACCACGGCGCCGCCCGAGCGGGCGGGGGCCGCCTCGGCCATCTCCGAGACGAGCACCGAGTTCGGCGGCGCGCTCGGCATCGCCGTGCTGGGCAGCATCTCCGCGGGCATCTACCGGGCCCGGATGGACACCGAGGTGCCGGCGGGGCTCGGCGACGACCTCGCCCACACCGCGACCGACACCGTCGGCGGCGCCCTCGCCGTGGCGGGCCAGGTCCCGGCCGAGGTGGCGGGCGTGCTGCTCGACCGGGCATTCGCCGCGTTCACCGAGGGCTTCACGGTCACCGCCGTCATCGGGGCGGCGACCCTGCTCGTCGGGGCGCTCGTCTGCGCCGTCGCCCTGCGACGCGTACCCCCGGGAGCACCATCCGCCGACCGGGGCTGACGGCGCGCGCCGCCCGGGCGGACCAGGCGACGCAGCGCGCCGCCGGCCGGCCCGGGCGGCATGTCGGGGGTGCCCGCTAACCTGCGGGGATGGGCCGCAGCCAGTCGTTGCCCCGGGGCGGCGATCCCCGGTTCGGGCCGGACGCCGACGACTCCGGCTGCCCGATCCTGCACGTCGACATGGACGCGTTCTTCGCCTCGGTCGAGGTCCGCCACCGCCCGGAGTTGCGCGGTCGGGCCGTCGTGGTCGGCGGGGTCGGTCCGCGCGGAGTGGTCAGCTCCGCCAGCTACGAGGCCCGACGCTACGGCGTGCGCAGCGCCATGCCCACCGCGCGGGCCAGGGCGCTCTGCCCGCACGCGGTCTACCTCCCGCCGGACTTCGCGCGGTATTCGGCGGCCTCCCGCGCGGTCATGCAGATCTTCCGGGACGTCACCCCGCTGGTGGAGCCGCTCTCCCTGGACGAGGCGTTCCTCGACGTGGCGGGTGCCCGGCGGCTCTTCGGCCCTCCGGCCGCCATCGCCCGGCGCATCCGGGAGCGGGTCGCCGCCGAGCAGGGGCTCACCTGTTCGGTCGGGGTCGCGCCGAGCAAGTTCGTGGCGAAGCTCGGCTCGACCCGCGCCAAGCCCGACGGGCTGCTGGTCGTCCCGGCCACGAAGGTGCTCGACTTCCTGCACCCGCTGCCGGTGTCGGCGCTGTGGGGGGTGGGGGAGCGGTCCACCGAGACGCTGCGCCGGCTCGGCCTGGCCACCATCGGCGACCTCGCCGAGGCGCCGGTCGGCATGCTGCGCAAGGCGCTCGGCGAGGCCTCCGCGACCCACCTGCACGAGCTGGCCTGGGGGCGCGACCCGCGCCGGGTCAGCCCCGAGCACGTCGAGAAGTCGATCGGCGCGGAGGTGACCTTCGACGCCGACGTGGCCGATCCGCTGGAGATCCGCCGGGCCCTGCTCGCCCTCTCCGACAAGGTGGGCGCCCGGCTGCGCCGGGCCGGGCAGGTCGGGCGGACGGTGTCGCTCAAGGTGCGGCTGGCCGACTTCCGCACCGTCAACCGGTCGCGCACGTCGGGCGTGCCGACCGACGTCGCCCGGGAGATCTTCGACACCGTCTGGGCGCTCTACACCGCGCTCGACCCGGGAGAGCGCATCCGCCTGGTCGGCGTTCGCGTCGAGGGCCTCGCCGCGGCGCAGGACACCCCGCGTCAGCTCACCCTCGGCGCGCCCGAGCGGGGCTGGCGGGAGGCGGAAGCCGCCGCCGACGCCGCGGCTGCCCGTTTCGGGCGGTCCGTCATAGGTCCGGCCAGTCTGCTCGGGGGCCGGGACGGGCGACGAAATGAAAATCCTCCCCGGCCGTAGGTCGTCCCGCTTTCCGACGCGCGAGGGCCCTCGTAGACTTGCGGGTAAGCAGCCGGTTGGCTGCCACGGTCTGTCGGCCCGCCCGGGCCGACCCACGTGACCGGGGAGGAGTGCCGTGCCGCTCTCGGAGCACGAGCAGCGGCTGTTCGAGCAGATCGAGCGGTCGCTTGCCGAGGACCCCAAATTCGCCTCGGCCGTGCGCGCCAGCGATCCGCGTTTCCACGCGCGGCGTCGCCTGCTCGTCGCTGCCGGCGTGATCATCGCTGGGCTGGCCCTGTTGGTCTACGGCGCGGTGATCAAGACTCCGCCGCTGGCAGTGGCGGGTTTTGTCGTCATGCTGGCCTCGGCCGCGTTCGCGGTGCAGTCGCACCGTCGGGCCCAGTCACCCGACCTGCACGTCGTGGGAGGGACGACGAGTCGTCGCCGCCCCCGCGGCCGGACAGGTCGCCGGCCCTCGATCCTCGACCGGATGGAGGACCGGTGGCGGCAGCGCCCGGAGGGACACCGCTGAGCCCGACCCGCCGCTGAGGCGGGCCGCGCCACCGCGACGAACCGCGTCGCCGGGACTTTCCGGCGACCCCCGACGTTTCCGCGCGCTCCGGGCGCGCCGCACACACTTCTTCTGCGACAGGAGCGCGCGGCATCGCCGCGCGCTCCTGTCGCGTCTGCGGGAACCGGGCCCGCGCCGGGGATGCCCCAGCGACGGGAACGGGCCGGGAGCGGCGAGGTCGCCGCTCCCGGCCCGTGGCCGTGGCCGTGCGGTCAGCGGGCCATGCGGTTGGCCAGCAGACGACGCGGGTTCCAGCGCAGCAGCCGGGAGCGGCTCCGCCCCCGCGCCGCCAGCAGCCGGGACGACGCGTCGGCGGTGGCGGTCCGCCAGCGCAGCAGCACCGACGGCGGGAGCACCGCCGCCATCAGGCGGGTCCGCCGGTCGGCCCGCGCGGCGAGGGCGCCGCGGACGAGGCGCAGGGCCGGCAGGAGTTGCTCGCCGGTGAGCGGATCGCGCGCGTAGCGGGCGCGTTCCTCGGCGCGGCCCAGCAGCCGTACCGCCGTGGTCGCCTCGGCGTCGGCCGTGAGCGTCTCCCGGGACAGCCGGTCGGCGGTGGCCCGCGGCGTCTCCGTCCGGTCCACCCGCACCCGGTAGTCCACCAGCGTGTCGAGCAGCTCGTCCCAGGCGGCGTGCGCGTCCGCCCGGGCCCGGTCGGCGTCCGCGAGGACCACCATGCGCCGCCCGTCGGCCGGCGCGCCGCCGCCCGCACCCGCCCGCGCGGCCGCCGGTGCCGCCGCACCGCTGCGCCGCCGGCGCAGGGCCAGCCGGCGCAACGCCGGCACGGCGAGCAGGCCCAGCAGGAGAAGCACCGCGCCGGCCGCGTACCAGGGCCAGACGGGAGCCTGCTCGGCCGGGGCCGCCGCGCCGACGGCCAGCCCGGAGTCGGGGTCCTCCTCGGGACCCTCCGGACCCGCCGGGCCGGCCGACGGGTCGACGTCGTCGGCCGGGGTCGACGGGCCGGGCGCCGGCGTGTCGTCCTCCGGTGCGTCGACGTCGGGAGCCCAGGCCGACTGGGACCGGGTCGAGCCCTGCACGCCGTACGCCGGGGTGGCGTCGAACGGCACCCAACCGATCTTGTCGAAGTAGACCTCGGTCCAGGCGTGCAGGTTCCGGTTGCTCAGCGTGTACGTGTCACCGCTGGAGTTGCTGCCGTTGGCGAAGCCGAACGCCACCCGGGCCGGGATCCCGGCGGCCCGGACCAGCCACGTCATCGCGGCGGCGTACTGCTGGCAGAAACCGACCTTGTTGTTCAGGAAGTTGACGATCTCCTGCCCGCTGGTGCCGCCCTTGGTGCTCAGCGAATAGGTGAAGCCGTTGTCGGCGGAGAAGTGGTCGTAGATCCCGCGGACCTTGTCGTACTCGGTGTTCTTGCCCGCCACCAGGGTGCGGACCAGCTCCTCCACCTCGGGGATCGGCGGCGGCGCGGGGTGCCCACGCCGCACCGGGTGGTCCGACGGCAGCGGTCGCGCCTGCCGCAGCGCCTCCGGCGTGTACGTCGAGCGCACGTAGTCGAACGAGTAGCGCTTGCCGCGCGAGTTGTCGCGGTTGGAGAAGATGACCTGGAGGTTCGGGTCGTACGACCAGCTGCCGTTGAGGTCCTCCGTGCGCACCGGCTCCGGGTAGACCGGAAGCAGTGGCATGGTGAGGTTCTTCGTGACCTCGACCGTGGCCCGGTACGTCCGCTGCTCGACGCCCCCGCCCGCCGGCGCCGGCAGGTTCCCGACCGACCGCCCGGTGGGGTTGCGCACCGAGAAGCCGCCCTGCTCCAGCCGGTCGGCGACCCCGAAGCGCAGGTAGAACGGGTTGGGCTCGTTGGTGGTGACCTTGACCAGGTCGGCGACGTCGGACTGGTTGAGCTGCCCGCTCAGCGCGGCGAACAGGTCGATCCGGCCCGGGGGGCCGCCCTGCCCGGGGCGCCCGGTGCCGTTGCCGGCGCCGGAGCCGGAGGTCAGGCTGTCGAGCAGCCCGCCGGTCATGCCCGGCACGGCCAGGGGCAGCACCACGGCCAGCGCCACGCCCACCACGGCGAGCCGCCGGCCGGCGGCGGCCAGCGGCGAGGCCTCCCAGACGTCGACGTCCCGGCCGTCCCCGGTGAAGCGCCGGCCGAACCGGCGGACCCGGTCGACGTTGTCGGTGACCAGCAGCCAGAGGTAGCCGGCGGCGCCGACGACGAACGGCACCGCCGGAACGCTGTCGACGTAGACCGCGACCGGCACCGAGTAGATGGCCAGCATCGGCAGGCCGGCCAGCGCCGGTCGGCGCAGCCCGACGGCGAGCACGTCGACGACCACCGCCACCGCGCCGATCCCGAACACGGTGACGAACAGCAGCGGGTCGGTGTCGGGCACCTTGACGCCGTAGGAGCGCATGTCCTCCAGCGACCCGCCGAACAGCTCGCCGAAGTGCGCGAAGGTCCCGGGGGTGGGCAGGAGGGCGAGCAGTTCGCTCCCGCTGGGGAAGAGCCAGGTCAGGGCGAGCGTCAGGCCGGCCAGCATGCCGAGCGCCTGGCCCCACAGCGGCACCCGCGCCAGCCGGGCGAGCGCGGCCACGGCGGCGACGGCGGCGACCGCGATCGTCGCCTCGATCAGCCACGTCCAGCGTTCGAAGATGGCCGACAGCGGCGCCGCGGCGAGCAGCGTCGCCGCGGCGGCCACGAAGCCCAGGTTCCGGTGGGCGATCATGAGGGGACCCTTCCGTTCATCGCACGCCGCCGGCCACCGTCTCGGCCATCGCCGCCCGCAGGGCGAAGCCCTGCGAACCGCGGGCCGCCTGCGGCCACAACGCCGGCAACCGGGCGCCGTGGTCGACCCCGATGACCCGCCAGCCGCTCTGCAACAGGGCCAGCGCGGCGGCGCCGTGCGCGTGGTCGGCCTCGGCCCGCGCCTTGTCGGGCAGGTTGAGCCAGGTGGAGCTGTCCAGCAGGAAGCCGACGCAGGTCGAGCCGTTGGCCCGCAGCCCGGCCAGCAACTCGGCCTCGGCGGTGCTCAACGACCCGAACAGGCCGATGACCAGCCCGCCGTCCGCCCGCTGCCGGACCCGCTGGACCAGGGCGGTGAGCTCGACGTTCTTGTCGAGCCGGACCTCGGCCAGGTGGTCCAGGAGCAGCCCGTCGCCGGCCGCCTCGGAGGCGTCGACGTCGGCCCCGGAGCCGGTGACCAGGCGCAGCTTGTAGCCGGCCTGCCGCAGGTGCACCGCGATGCTCGCGGTGGCCGAGACCGCCCACTCGAAGGAGGCGGTCGGCCCGTCGCCCCGGTGACCGTACGCGCGGGTGTCCAGCACGACGGTCGCCCGGCTCTCCCAGGGCTGCTCCTCCCGGCGCACCATCAGCTCGCCGGTGCGCGCGGTCGACTTCCAGTGCACCCGGCGCAGGTCGTCGCCCATCCGGTACTCCCGGGTGGCGGCGTCGTCCTCGCCGTGCACCGCGACCGACCGCGCCCGGCTGTCGCCGCTGCCGGCGTACTCGCCGGGCAGGCGCACCGAGGGCAGCGGGGTGACCTGAGGGATGACGGTCAGGTGGTCGGTGCTCGGGAAGGCGCGGCTGAGCTCGCACAGCCCGAACGGGTCGGTCATCCGGACCACCAGCGGGCCCACCTCGTAGCGCCCGCGTACGTCGGCCCGCACCGTGTAGGCCACCGAGCTGGCCTGGTGCGCGCCGAGCCGCTCCAGCACCACCCGGGGGCGGCTGCCCAGCGCGTACGGCAGCCGGTCCTCCAGCAGCAGGGTGCCGGTGGGCAGCCGGGACAGGTTCTGCAGCCGCAGCACCACCCGGGAACTGGCCCCGACGGGCACCCGGTGCGGGTCCAGCGACCGGTTGCAGGCCAGCTTGTAGCGGCTGCGCCCGACGTAGGCCGCGGCCAGCAGCGGCAGGATGGCCAGCAGCACGGCGACCCGGAGCAGGTCCTTCTCGCCGAGAATGCCGGCCGAGACCGCGGCCGCGACCGCCGCCGCGAGGAACGAGCGACCGCGGGTGGTCAGCCCCCGCAGCCCGTCGCGCACGTCACCGCCTCCGCGGCTCGTAGGCGGCTCGACCGTTGCCCTCACCCGTGGGCCGGGTGTCGTACGGGGAGCGGGTGCGGTCGTGCGGCAGCGGCAGCCGGTGCACCAGCTCGGAGACGATGGCGTCGGTGGTGCGCCGGGCCAGCTGGGCGTCGGCCGTCGGGATGATCCGGTGCGCGAGCACCGGCACGGCCAGCGCCTGCAGGTCGTCGGGGAGGACGTAGTCGCGCCCCTCCAGGGCCGCGACCGCGCGGGCGGTGCGCAGCAACTGGAGGGTGGCCCGCGGGCTGGCGCCGAGGCGCAGGTCGGGGGCCTCGCGGGTGGCGGTGACCAGGTCGATCGCGTACTGCTTGACGGCGTCGGCGACGTGCACCTGCCGGACGTGGCCGATGAGCTGGCGCACGGTGTTGGCGTCGGAGACCGGCCGCAGCTCGTCGAGCGGGTCGGTGGCGCCGTGCCCGTCGAGCATGGCCAGCTCCGCGTTCGGGTCCGGGTAGCCCATCGCGATGCGGGCGGTGAACCGGTCGCGCTGCGCCTCGGGGAGGGGGTAGGTGCCCTCCATCTCGATCGGGTTCTGGGTGGCGATGACCATGAACGGCGTCTGGAGCTGGTAGGTGACGCCGTCGACGGTCACCTGCCGCTCCTCCATGCACTCCAGCAGCGCGGACTGGGTCTTCGGCGAGGCGCGGTTGATCTCGTCGCCGACGACCAGGTTGGCGAAGACCGCGCCGGGGCGGAACTCGAAGTCGTGCGTCTCCTGGTTGTAGACGCTGACCCCGGTGACGTCGCTGGGCAGCAGGTCCGGCGTGAACTGGATGCGGCGCACCGAGCAGTCGATCGAGCGGGCCATGGCCTTGGCGAGCTTGGTCTTGCCGACGCCCGGCACGTCCTCGATGAGCAGGTGCCCCTCGGCGAGCAGGACCGCCAGGGCGAGCCGCACGGTGGCGGTCTTACCCTCGATGACCTGCTCGATGTTCGAGACGATGGCTTCGCTGGCGGCGCGGAACTCGTCGTGCGGCAGCAGGCCGCCCACCTCGTCCCAGGTCTGTTGTGTCACGGGCCTCCTCCTCGTCGCCGGACGGCAGCTCTGTATAGAGCAGCTGGACCCGCCGTTGGGTTCGCGACGTCGAGCCTCGTCTGCCGCAGGAATCTCACTGGTCTCTCAGGCTAACCATGTTTCTCGCTGTCGCCGACCCCCGCAGGTGGACCGCCGGTTACGCCCCGAATATTCGCCGGGTCGGGGGATCCGCGGTCGCTCCCGGTGCGAGCCATGATCGCGAAGGGGGCGACGGGGTGTCCTCCGGGCGGGGCCCGCGTCCCGACCGGTGGTAGCGGGCGAGGTGCGGGACCGGACGGCGGGGTACACTCCCGGTCATGGCCGGATTCTTCCTGCTTCTTACCGGGCCGTGCTGATGCGCTGACGCGCGACAGCACGGCGGCCCCTCCTGCGCGAGGGGCTTTTTTGTGCCCTTCGCCGGGCGTCCCGGCGATCGGCACCGGCGCCGGCGGCACGGCGTCGGCGGCGAGCAGACCCGACCCATACCGACATGACCGCGCCGAGCGAGGTCAGCATCCAGCCCGGCCGTGGCGCGGCCGGCGGCGACGAGCGAAGCGAGGAGACGCCATGAGTGAGGCAGCACCGGCGGGCGACATTCCCCCGTTCCGGTACACCGCGGCCCTGGCCGAGGAGATCGAGCAGCGCTGGCAGGACATCTGGGAGCGGGAGGGCACCTTCCACGCCCCGAACCCGACCGGGCCGCTGGCCGACCCCGGCCACCCGCGCGCCGGGGCCGAGAAGCTGTACGTGATGGACATGTTCCCGTACCCGTCGGGCGCCGGCCTGCACGTCGGGCACCCGCTGGGCTACATCGGCACCGACTGCTTCGCCCGCTACCAGCGGATGGCGGGGCGCAACGTGCTGCACGCGATGGGCTTCGACGCGTTCGGCCTGCCGGCCGAGCAGTACGCGGTGCAGACCGGCACGCACCCGCGGACCACCACCGTGGCCAACATCGAGCGCTACAGGGCGCAGCTGCGCCGGCTGGGCCTGGCCCACGACGAGCGCCGCTCGGTGGCCACCATCGACACGGACTTCTACCGCTGGACCCAGTGGATCTTCCTGCAAATCTTCAACTCCTGGTACGACGCCGAGGCGAAGCGGGCCCGCCCGATCGCCGAGCTGATCGCCGAGTTCGAGGGCGGCAACCGGCCGACCCCCGACGGCCGCCCGTGGGCCGAGCTGTCCGTCGCCGAGCGCCGGGCCGTCGTCGACGACCACCGGCTGGCGTACGTGTCGCAGGCGCCGGTCAACTGGTGCCCGGGGCTGGGCACCGTGCTGGCCAACGAGGAGGTCACCGCCGACGGCCGCTCCGAGCGGGGCAACTTCCCGGTCTTCAAGCGCAACCTGAAGCAGTGGATGATGCGGATCACCGCGTACGGCGACCGGCTGCTGGACGACCTGGACACGCTGGACTGGCCCGAGCCGATCAAGCTGATGCAGCGCAACTGGATCGGCCGCTCGCAGGGCGCGCACATCGACTTCCCGACCACCGTCGAGCCGATCCGGGTGTTCACGACCCGGCCCGACACGATCTTCGGCGCCACCTACATGGTGCTGGCCCCCGAGCACGAGCTGGTCGACGCGCTGGTGCCGGCCGCCTGGCCGGACGGGACGAGGGACGCGTGGACCGGCGGGCACGCCAACCCGCGTGCGGCCGTGGAGGCGTACCGCAAGGCGGCGGCGGCCAAGACCGACGTCGAGCGGCAGGCCGACACCAAGGAGAAGACCGGCGTCTTCGTCGGGGCGTACGCCACCAACCCGGTCACCGGCGCGCAGATCCCGATCTTCATCGCCGACTACGTGCTGGCGGGCTACGGCACCGGCGCGATCATGGCGGTCCCGGCCCAGGACGAGCGGGACTGGGCGTTCGCCGAGGTCTTCGAGCTGCCCATCGTGCGCACCGTGCAGCCGCCGGAGGGCTTCGCCGGCAAGGCGTACACCGGGGACGGGCCGGCGGTCAACAGCGCCGCGCCCGAGCGCGGCCTGGACCTGGACGGTCTGGGGGTGGCCGAGGCCAAGGCCCGGATCATCGAGTGGCTGGAGGCCAACGGGCACGGCGCCGGCGCGGTGACCTACCGGCTGCGCGACTGGCTGTTCTCCCGGCAGCGTTACTGGGGCGAGCCGTTCCCGATCGTGTACGACGAGACCGGCGCCGCCATCGCGCTGCCGGAGGAGATGCTGCCGGTCGAGCTGCCCGAGGTGGACGACTTCTCGCCGCGCACCTTCGACCCGGAGGACGCCGACAGCAACCCGGAGACCCCGCTGTCGCGCCGGCGCGACTGGGTCGAGGTGGAGCTGGACCTGGGCGACGGCCCGAAGCGCTACACCCGCGAGACCAACGTGATGCCGCAGTGGGCCGGCTCCTGCTGGTACGGGCTGCGCTACCTGGACCCGACCAACTCGGAGCGGTTCGTCGACGCCGAGAACGAGCGCTACTGGATGGGGCCGCGCGGCGAGGGCGACTGCGGGGGCACCGACCTGTACGTCGGCGGCGCCGAGCACGCCGTGCTGCACCTGCTGTACGCCCGGTTCTGGCACAAGGTGCTGTACGACCTGGGCCACGTCTCGTCGTTCGAGCCGTTCCGCAAGCTGTTCAACCAGGGCTACATCCAGGCGTACGCGTACACCGACGCCCGGGGCGCGTACGTGCCCGCCGAGGAGGTGACCGAGCGCGACGGCGGCTTCTACCTGGGCGACACCCAGGTCAACCGCGAGTACGGCAAGATGGGCAAGTCCCTGAAGAACGTGGTCACGCCGGACGAGATGTGTGCCGCGTACGGGGCGGACACGTTCCGGGTCTACGAGATGTCGATGGGTCCGCTGGAGGTGTCCCGCCCGTGGGAGACCCGGGCGGTCGTCGGGTCGTACCGGTTCCTGCAGCGGGTCTGGCGGGCGGTCGTCGACGAGCAGACCGGCGCGCTGCGGGTCACCGACGCGCCGGCCGACGACGCGACCCGGCGGCTGCTGCACAAGGTGGTCGACGGGGTCCGCGGCGACATGGAGGCGATCCGGTTCAACACCGCGATCGCCAAGCTGATCGAGCTGACCAACGGGCTGACCCGGCTGTCGGAGACCCCGCGCGAGGTGGCCGAGCCGCTGGTGCTGATGCTGGCGCCGTTCGCCCCGCACGTGGCCGAGGAGCTGTGGCGGCGGCTGGGCCACGACACCTCCCTGACGTACGCGGACTTCCCGACCGCCGACCCGGCGCTGCTGGTGGCGGAGACCGTGACCTACCCGGTGCAGATCAACGGCAAGGTGCGGGGCCGGGTCGAGGTCCCCGCCGACGCGTCCGAGGAGACCGTCCGCGCGGCGGCCCTGGAGGCGGTCGCGTCGTCCCTGGCCGGCAAGGAGCCCCGCAAGGTCATCGTCGTCAAGGGCCGCATGGTCTCCGTCGTCGCCTGACCCGCGCCGGGTGCGGCGGCCCCCTCCTGTCGCCTTCGGGCAGGAGGGGGCACTCTCCCCGCACCCGAGCGGTCGGCAGGGACTGCCGGGCCGGGCGACCCGCGACGTCGCCCGGCCCGTCGGTGCCGGCGCGCCGTCGCCCCGGCCCGTCGGTGGCGGCTACGGGTCGCGGCGGTGGACGACGGTCACGGCGGTCAGCGTCGCGGCGACGGACCAACCGGCGAGGACCAGCCACGAGCCGGCCACCGTGGCCGGGAACGGGTCCGGGTTGATGACGTCCGGATGCACCTCGATCAGCCGCAGCCAGGCGGTGAGGGGCAGGGCGTTGTACAGCTCGGCGATCCACCGCTGCTCGTCGCTGTCCACCACCATCGGCGCCAGCACGAGCACCGACGTGGCCGTGGCCACGGCCCCGGCGGCGTGTCGGGTGAGCGCGCCCAGACCCATCCCGACCAGCGCGCACACGGGCACGAGCACGGCGCTCGCCACGACGGCGCGCAGCACCCCCGGCTCGCCGATCGACCAGCCGGCGTCCCGGTCGGCGAGGATCGCCTGGGACACCCAGAACGAGGTCGCCGCCGTGACCGTGCCGAGGACGAGCATGACCCCGGCCAGCACGGCGGCCTTCGCCACGACCACCGCCCGGCGGGCGGGGACGGCGGCGAACGTGGCCCGGATCAGCCCGCTCTGGTACTCGCCGACGACGGTCAGGGCGCCGAGGGTGGCCGAGGCGAGGATCAGCAGCAGGTAGCCGGCCTCCGGGAAGGCGTCCCGCACCGGGCCGTACAGGCGGAACATCTCCCGGCGCCCCTCGGGATACGTCGGCCAGTTCCGGTGGTCGGCGAGGCTGGCGTTGACGCTGACCCCGACCACGAACAGGAAGACCAGCGGCAGCGTCCAGCGGGTCGAGCGCAGCGACCACAGCTTGATCCACTCGGCGGCCAGCAGGTCGCGGAACCGGGCCGGCGTCCCGGTCGCGGTCGGTCTGCGGGTCAGCTCGGTCACGGCGGTCATCGGGTCTCCTCCCCGGCGAGGTACTCCACGCTGTCGGCGGTGAGTTCCATGAACGCCTCCTCCAGCGAGGCGGTGCGGGTGGTCAGTTCGTGCAGTGCGATGCCGTGGGCGAGCGCGAGGTCGCCGATCCGGGCGGCCGGCAGGCCGGTCACGGCGAGCGCCCCGGCGTCGGCCGGTCGCACGTCGGCGCCCTCGGCCGCCAGCGCGGCGGCCAGCCCCGCCGCGTCGGGCGTGCGGACGGTCACGCCGGCCCGGGTGCTGCCGGCGGCGAACTCGGCGAGGCTCTGCTCGGCGATCAGCCGGCCCCGGCCGATCACCACGAGCCGGTCGACGCAGTTCTGCATCTCGCTCATCAGGTGGCTGGAGACGAAGACCGTGCGCCCCTCGGCCGCCAGCCGCCGGAACAGGTCCCGTACCCAGCGCACCCCCTCGGGGTCGAGGCCGTTGAACGGCTCGTCGAAGAGGAGCACGGGCGGGTCCCCGAGCAGCGCGGCGGCGATCCCGAGCCGCTGGCGCATGCCGAGCGAGAAGCCGCCGATGCGTCGCCGCGCGACGGCCGACAGCCCCACCTCCCGCAACACCTCGTCGATCCGGGCGCGGGCGATGCCGTTGCTGCGGGCCAGGGCCGACAGGTGGGCCGCGGCGCTGCGTCCACCGTGCACGTCGCCGGCGTCGAGCAGCGCGCCGGCGTGCCGCAGGCCCCGCGGCCGGTCGGCGAACCGGACCCCGTCCACGGTGACGGTGCCGCTGGTCGGCGCGGTGAGCCCGATGATCATCCGCAGTGTGGTGGACTTGCCGGCCCCGTTGGGGCCGAGGAACCCGGTCACGTGACCGGGGCGCACGGTCAGGGTGAGGTCGTCGACGGCCGTCGTGCGGCCGTACCGTCTCGTCAGGGCGTTCAGTTCGATCACCCGGCCCACGCTGCCGGGCGGCGGCCGGCGGGGCGTCGCCCCGGCGGCCACATCCGGCGGCCGGTGACCCGCCCCGGGGCGTACGCCCGTGGGCCGATGCCCGGGCGGCGGCGGGCTGGCTACCGTGTGCGGCATGGATGCGACCGCCTCGCCGCCGCGCCGCGCCTCGTCGCTGGCGCGGGCGGTGCTGCCCTGGGTCGGCGTCGCGGTGCTGCCGGCCGCCGTGCTCATGGCCCCGGTGGTGGCGTCGAGCCGGAACGGCGTGGGGTTCGGCGACTGGTGGCTCCCCGAGCGCTACCTGGTGCCGCTGCTGGCCGTGGCCCCGCCCGCCGGCCTGCTGCCGCGCCGGCCGGTGCTCGCCCTGGCGCTGATGCTCGGCGCGGCGTGCGTGGTCACCGTGGTCGTCGGCGTCCCGGAGGACGGCTACCTGACCGACATCTGGTACGCGCAGTTCCTGGCGATCGACCTGGTGGTGGGGCTGATCGCGGCGAGGAGGTCCCGCCGGGTCTCGGCGCCGGTGGCCGTCGTGGCGCTCGCCGTGCAGGTCGTCGCGGGCTTCGTGAACCCCTCCACCGATCCGGTGAACCGGGCCACGCTCTCCGTGCTGGCGGTCGTCACCGCGTGGACGGTCGGCAACTCCGTGCGGGCCCGACGCGGCTACGCCGAGGCGCTCCGGTCGCACGCCGCCGCCGAGGCGGTCACCGCCGAGCGACTGCGCATCGCCCGCGAGCTGCACGACATGGTCGCCCACAGCATCGGGGTGATCGCCATCCAGGCCGGCGTGGGGGCCCGGGTCATCGACACCCAACCGGCGCAGGCGCGCGCCGCGCTGGCCACCATCGAGGCGACCAGCCGCGACACCCTGGCCGGCCTGCGGCGTACGCTCGGCGCGCTGCGCCGCCCGCAGTCGGAGTCGGCGTCGCTGGATCCGACACCCGGACTGGACGACCTCGACCGGCTGGTCACGGCCGCCGCCGACGCCGGGGTCCGGGTGGACCTGCGGCGCGGCGGCGAGCGGCGGCCGGTCCCGGCCGAGGTCGACCTCGCCGCGTTCCGCATCGTGCAGGAGGCGCTCACCAACGTGGTACGACACGCGGGCAGCGACCGCTGCCGGGTCACCGTCACGCACGGCCCCGACGAGATCGCGGTGGAGGTCGTCGACGACGGCCGGGGCGGCACGGTCGGCGGCGAGGGGCACGGCATCGTCGGCATGCGGGAACGGGTCGCGCTGGCCGGCGGCCGGTTCCACGCCGGGCCGCGCCCCGAGGGCGGCTTCCGGGTCGCGGCGTGGCTGCCGGCGCCACCGACGGCGCGGGAGCCGGTCGGATCGCGGACCGGGACGGGGGAGCGGTGACCGTCCGGGTGCTGCTCGTCGACGACCAGCCACTGGTCCGCGCCGGCCTGCGGGTGCTCATCGCCGACGCCCCCGACATCGACGTCGTCGGCGAGGCGGGCACCGGCGCCGAGGCGGTGCGGCTGGCCCGCGACCTCGCGCCCGACGTGGTCCTGATGGACCTGCGGATGCCCGGCACGGACGGCATCCAGGCCACCCGCGCGATCACCGCGCACGGCGGGCCGACCCGGGTCCTCGTGCTCACCACCTTCGACGACGACGAGCACGTGCACGCCGCGCTGCGCGCCGGCGCGAGCGGGTTCCTCGTCAAGGACATGGCGCTGGACGACATCCTCGGCGCGGTCCGGGTGGTCGCCGCCGGGGACGCGCTGATCGCCCCGGGCGTCACCCGCCGGCTCATCGCCGAGTTCGCCCGCCGGCCGACGCCCGCCGCCCCGAACCGGGCCCTGGACGGCGTCACCGAGCGGGAGCGCGAGGTGCTGACCCTCGTCGGCCGGGGCCTGTCCAACGGCGAGATCGCCACCGAGCTGACGATCAGCGCGGCCACCGCCAAGGCGCACGTGGCCCGGCTGTTCAGCAAGCTGAACGCCCGCGACCGCGTGCACCTCGTCATCGCCGCCTACGAGGCCGGTCTGGTGTCCCCGACGCGGTGACGCGTCGTCCCGCCGGGCGCGGGCCGCTGCCGGCCGTGTCCCCGGCCGGTCAGCGCAGGGCGGCCGCCACCGCGGCGCGGTGGTCGGTGAGCCAGTCGTGCCAGCCGCGGATCATCGGTGGCACCCCGGCGTCGCGCAGCCGGCGCATGCTCTCCTCGCCCCGCTCGGCGCCGGCCACGATGCCCCGCCAGGTGGCGTCGAGCTGGCCGAGCACGACGTCGACCAGCTCGGCGCGGGGCAGCGCGAGCGGTTCCCCGCCGCCCGCCTCGTAGGCGTCGCAGAGCAGCCGGGCGCGCCGGCCCAGCTCCGCCGGGTCGGCGTCCGGCCCCAGCTCCGCCCAGTGCCAGGCGGCGAAGGCCACGTCCTCGACCCGCCGCCCCGGCCCGGCCAGGTCCCAGTCGAGGAACGCCACCGGCAGCAGGCCGGCGGGAGAGTCGCGGTACACCGTGTTCTTCGGGGACAGGTCGCGGTGGCAGACCGTCTCGGCGGCCCCGGCCAGCGTGCTGCCGGCGCACGCGTCGTGCAGTCGCCGGATGAGCTCGGCCAGCCTGGTCAACGCCGGGTCGGCGAAGAACGCCGGGTCCTCCCGGTCCCGCCACGGCACCCGGCCGTCGACGTGGCTGAGCACCTGCCGGCCGTGCCCGTCCGTGCCGAGGTGGCGTGGCGCGACCTCCGCGCCCACCCGCTCCAGGTGCCGCAGCAGCGCGGCGACGAAGTCGGCGTTCGCCGGCGGCGTACGCCGGACGGTGTCGCCCACCCGGACCACCTCGGCGATGAAACCCCCGGCCAGCCGCTCCTCGGCGACCGCCGGGTCGACGCGGCCGGTGGCCCCGGTCGGCTGCCGCCTGTCGTGACCCGGCCCGCTGTCCCCGCCCGGTCCGGGCGGCCCGCCGCGCACCGCCGGCCTCAGCTCGGCCCGAGCCGGCGCTGCCGCTCGGCGCGCCACCAGCGGCGGATCAGCACCACGCTGGCGACCAGGCCGAGCGCAGCGGGGGCGGCGGCGAACCAGTTGACGTCCCCCGGGGAGGTGGCCGCCGCGCCCACCGCCGCGTAGCCGAAGGCGGTGGGGGCGGAGGCGAGCACGCTGCCCACCAGGAACGGCAGCACCCGCGCGCCGGTGGTGCCGTAGCCGTAGCTGACCAGGCCGAAGCCCGCGATCGGCAGCAGTCGTACGGTGACCACGCCGAGGACGCTCTGCCGGGCGAACCAGCCGTCGAGCCGGGCCAGTCGGCCGCGCACCCGCTCGGCGACGAACTCCCGCCCGAGGAGGCGGCCGACCGTGAAGCCCAGCGCCGCCGCCAGCAGCGCGGCGCCCAGCGCGTACGCGGCGCCCTCCAGCGCGCCGAAGATCGCCCCCGAGGCGAGCGTGATGAAGGTCCGGGGGACGAGCGCCACCAGCAGCAGCGCCCCGCCGACGACCGCCGCCACGGGGGCGAGGTCGCCCAGCCGGTCGGCCAGCCGGGGCAGCTCCCCGGCCTCGGGCACGGGTACGACGAGCAGCGCCGCCCCGAACGTGGCGAGCAGGAGCAGCAGCAGCGCGAACCGGACGGCCGACGGCTTCCCCAGCCGCCGGACGGCGGGGGTCATGCCCGGGCGGCGGCGGCCACCGCGGCGCGGCGCTCGGCGCGGAGCCGGTCCGACCAGGTGTCGTCCAGCGGCGGGAGCTGGTGCACGCCGGTGGCCCAGCGCAGCAGCAGGTCGGCCAGGGCGGGGTTGCGGGCCAGGGCGGGACCGTGCGAATACGTGCCGAGCAGCTTGCCCCGCCAGGCTCCCTCGGTGGCGCCGTCGTTGCCGACCCCGGCGGTGACCCGGGCCAGCGGGGAGACGCCGGGGCCGAGGTGGGTGCGGCCGCCGTGGTTCTCGAACCCGGTCAGCGCCGGCACGCCCAGCCGCGGGTCGACGTCGCCGGCCAGCTCGCCCACGGCCCGGGTCGGCCCCCGGTCGGAGGAGAGGTCGAGCAGCTCCAGCCCGGCGCACCGGGTGCCCTTGGCGAAGAAGGAGGTGCCGAGGAGCTGGTAGCCGGCGCAGACGCCGAACACCACCGAGCCCTGGGCGACCGCGCGGTGCAGGCCGCCGTCGGCGAGCAGCCGCTGCGCGCCGAGCGCCTGCGGGCCGTCCTCGCCGCCGCCGATGAGGTAGATGTCGGCGGTGGAGGGGAGGCGCTGGTCGGAGCGGACCTCCAGCACCTCGACCGGGAACCCGCGCTGCCGCGCCCGGCGGGCGAGGATCAGGGCGTTGCCCCGGTCGCCGTAGGTGGAGAGCAGGTCGGGGTAGATCCAGACGATGCGCAGGCTCTCAGTTGACACGGTCCAACTCCGCTCGGATGTCCTGGAACGCGGTGTAGTTCGCGATGACCTCCAGGCGGCCCGGAGGCACCGCCCGGACGGCGTCGTGGAACGTCCGCACGTGCTGGAACGGCACGTCGTTGACCTCCAGCCGGACCGCCAGGTCGTACGCGCGGTCGCCGGTGATCAGCACCTGCCGCCCGCGCAGCGGGGCGAAGTCGACGTCGAACAGCCAGGAGGTGTCCAGCCCGTCGGGGTCGCGGGCGTTGATGGAGAGCAGGGTCGGCGCCTCGTCGGCCATGTCGAACGCCTCCAGCCAGCTGGCCGGGTTCTTGGCCAGCAGCAGCCGGATGTTGCGCCCGTCCCGGTCGACCTGCGCGTAGCGGCCCGCGACGGAGGTGACGGTGCCGAGCTGGAGCACCGCGTCCACCGGCCGGACGCCGAACTCGGCGGCCACGGCCAGCGCGGTTGCCGCGTTGCCGAGGTTGACCTTGCCGGGGAGCTGGAGCTTGACCTTGTGCCAGGCGCCGGTCGGGTCGACCACGCCGTCGTCCTCCACCGTCCACTGCGGCTCGGGCCGACGCAGCGGGCAGCCGCTGCACCACCACTGGTCGCCGGAGCGCTGGATGGTCGAGCCGCACTCGGGGCAGACCCACGAGTCGTCGTGCCAGCGCTGCCCGGCGCTGAACCAGGTGACGTGCGGCGGGGCGATGCGGTGGTCGTGGTTGGGTGGCGGCGTCGCGGCCCACACCACCATCGGGTCGTCGGCGTTGGCGACGATGCGGACGTCGGTGTGCCGGACCAGCGCGGCGCGCCAGAGCTGCGCCATCATGGCGACCTCCTTGGCCCGGTCGAGCTGGTCGCGGGAGAGGTTGAGCAGCGCCACCACGTGCGGCTCGGTGGCCTCCAGCACCTGGGCGAGGTAGTGCTCGTCCACCTCCAGCACCGCGTAGGGGGTGCTGCCGGCCTTGGCCAGCGCGGAGGTGTGCCCGGTCGGCATGTTGGCGCCGAACGAGTTGGTGGCGACCCGGCCGAGCACCCCGACCGCCGCGGCGGTGAGCCGGGTGGTGGTTGTCTTGCCGTTGGTGCCGGAAACCAGGGCGATGGCGCGCCCGGCCGACAGGTGGGCCAGCAGGTCGGGATCGATCTTCAGGCCGATCCAGCCGCCGATCACCGAGCCGTCGCCGCGGCCCGCGGCCCGCGACAGCGCCGCGGCGGTCCGCGACACCGAGCTGGCCACCTTTGCCCGCAGGGGCATCTTCGCGTCCGTCACCCGAGCGAGGTTACCGGACCGGCGGCCCCACCAGATCGCCGCCGACGGCGAACCGTTCGGCCGGGGCGCCCCGGCGGGGTGGCCGGATCGCGCTCAGCCGGACGGAGTCGATCTATGTCGGAAAGCGGACGGGCCCTCCGGGGCCCCGTGGCCCTCCACTCCGCTCCACCCCGTCTGACGTGCGGTTTCGCGCGGCGAAAGGGCGCGCCACGCGGGCGTTTCTGGTTGCGGGTGGAGGGAAGTGGAGTAGAGTGGGGCGCAATGGTGAGGCCGGGAGGGCCCACCGGCCCGGGGGGTCAGCGGCGCCGCGAACGCCGCTCAAGGGCGAGGGGGTTGGGCCGTGTTCCTCGGCACCCACACCCCGCGCCTGGACGACAAAGGCCGGTTGATCCTTCCGGCGAAGTTCCGGGATGAGCTGGCGGGGGGTGTCGTGATCACCAAAGGGCAGGAGCGCTGCCTCTACGTCTTCCCGATGCCCGAGTTCCAGCGGATCGCGGAGCAGTTGCGCGCGCAGCCGATGACGCACAAGGCGGCCCGGGCCTACAGCCGGGTCTTCTTCGCCAGCGCGCACGACGAGGTGCCCGACAAGCAGGGCCGGGTGACGATCCCGGCCCACCTGCGGGCGTACGCCGCTCTCGACCGGGATCTGGTCGTGATCGGCGCGAGCACCCGGGTGGAGATCTGGGACAAGCTCGCCTGGGAGTCCTACCTCGCGGAGAGCGAAGACGACTTCGCCGACATCGAGGAGGGGGTGCTGCCCGGCGGTCTGTAGGGCGTGACGACGCCCGACGTACTGCGAGATCTCCACCCGCTTTCGAGTTCCTGGCACCCCTTCCCCGGTGCCAGGCGCACGATCCGATGGGAGGGCCGCGGCCTCCGGCGGGCGGGAGCGGATGGGGATCTGGCGGTACGACGGGCACGGCGTCGTCCGACGACAGGCGCAGAAGGACTGAGGTTTCAACCAGTGGGGGTCGACATGGGGGAGCTACGCGGCACGCACGTGCCCGTGCTGCTCGAGCGGTGTCTCGAGTTGCTGGCCCCCGCGCTGGGCCGGGGCGGGCGGACGGTCCATGTCGACGCGACGCTGGGCCTGGCCGGGCACGCCGAGGCGGTGCTGGAGGCGCACCCGGAGACGGTGCTCGTCGGGCTGGACCGGGACACCGAGGCGCTCGCCCACGCGCGCGTCCGGTTGGCCCGTTTCGCCGACCGGATCCACCTGGAGCACGCCGTCTACGACGAGCTGCCCGAGGTGCTCGACCGGCTCGGCTACCCGGCGATCGACGGGATCCTGTTCGACCTGGGGGTCTCGTCGCTGCAACTCGACGCACCCGACCGCGGGTTCGCGTACGCGCAGGACGCCCCGCTGGACATGCGGATGGACCAGACCCGGGGGGTGACCGCCGAGGAGGTGGTCAACACCTACCCCCACCCGGATTTGGCCCGGGTACTGCGGGTCTACGGCGAGGAGAAGTTCGCCGGCCGGATCGCCTCGGCGATCATCCGGGAGCGCGAGCGGGCCCGGATCACCTCGTCGGCGCGGCTGGCCGAGCTGGTTCGGGAGTCCATTCCGGCAGCAGCCAGACGAACCGGGGGGCACCCGGCAAAGAGAACGTTTCAGGCTTTACGGATCGAGGTAAACAGGGAGCTGGCAGCGCTGGAGACGGCGCTGCCGGCCGCGCTCGACAAGCTCAACGTGGGCGGCCGCATGGTGGTCCTGTCCTACCACTCGCTGGAGGACCGGCTCACCAAGGCGGCGCTCGCCGACCGGGTCCGCAGCAAGGGCCCGGTCGACCTCCCGGTCGAGCTGCCCGGGTCAGGTCCGACGTTCCGGCTGCTCAGCCGGGGCGCCGAACTGCCCGGGGAGAGGGAGGTCGCCGCGAACCCGCGGGCCGCCTCCGTGCGGCTGCGGGCCGCGGAGCGGCTCGACCCGGACGCGGCGCAGCAGGGGCGTACCGACCGCGAACGGTACCGCCGGCGGGTCAAGGCGATGCACCAACCGGGGGCGGGGTCCACCGGATCCGCGACGGATCCGACGGACCCCGGGGGACGGGACAGGGACGGACGTAGAGGGGGAGGGACATGACTAATGACAAGCGCGACCGCCGGAACGTGACCGGCGGCGGGCAGCGCACACCGCGGTCGGGGGGCCGGACCGCGGCGGAGCGGGCCACGCGCACCGGGACCGGCACGCCGCGGGCGGACCGGACGAGCCGGCTGGGGGAGACTCGCGCCCGGGGGGCGCGCGAGTTCCCGACGCAGGGCAGCGCCGCGCTGCGGCCGGCCGAGCGGGGCGACGCCACCGCGGCGCGCCCGCCGCGGCTCCGGGTGGCGCCGCCGCCGCCGGTGAAGGTGCCGCGGGCGCCGTTCGCCGCGCTGGTGCTGGTGCTGGTGGTCGGCGGGGTGCTCGGCATCCTGCTGGTCAACACGAAGATCAACGAGAACGCGTTCCGGCTGGAGAAGCTCCAGGAACAGCAGGCCAAGCTCGACCTGGAGCAGCAGCAGCTGAACAAGCAGATCGCCGAGGCGGAGGCCCCGGGCAACCTGGAGGCCCAGGCCCGCCGTCTGGGCCTGGTGGAGGCGGGCGAGCCGGCCTACATCCGGCTGCCCGACGGCAAGGTGATCGGTGTGCCGCAGCCGGCCGACGGCCAGCCGTCGATCACCAGCCAGCAGGGCGCGGGAGGCTGACGACCGTGCCACCGAGATCGGAGGAACCGCGCCGGGACGCCACGGGCTCCCGGCGCGGCTCGTCCCGGGACGTCGGTGGTCGGGGCGGCGAGCGGCGCTCCGGCGAGCCGGGAACCGGTGGCATCTCCGACGCCCGCGCGTACACCCCGCGGGGGCGCACCGTCCGCGAGCAGCGCGCCGGCGGGCGGGGCGAACGCGACGACGACACCGGCCGCGCCGAGCAGCGCCGGACCCCCCGCAGCACCCGCTCCGGCGACCCGTTCCGTCCCGCCCTCCAGGTGCTCGACGGCGGGCGCGCGGGCGCCGGCCGGACCGGCCGGCGGGAGGCGGCGGGCCGCTCCGGCGTCGTCCGCACCGTCACCCCGCGCACGCCGCGCGGCCCGCGTCACGACGACGAGCCGCCGGCGCCCCGCCGCCGCGCGCCGCGCCGGCCGGACCGCCCGGCCGCCCGGCGGCCGTCCCGCAAGCCGCCGAAGCCGCCGCGGCTGGCCGATCCCCGCCGCCGGCTGCGGCTGGGCACCGTGCTGACCCTGGCGCTGTTCGCCGTCATCGGCATCCGGCTGGTCGTCCTCCAGGCCGTGGAGACCCCGGCGTACGCCGGGGGCGGCGTGGCCGACCGGCTGCGCACCGTCACCCTGCCGGCGGCGCGGGGGGCGATCTACGACCGGTCCGGCGCCCCGCTGGCGCACAGCGTCGAGGCGCGTTACGTCTACGCCGACCCGACGCAGGTGAAGGACATCCAGGGCACCGCGAAGGCGCTCTCCCCGCTGCTCGGCATACCGGCCTCCGAACTGGCCGAGAAGATGAAGCCGCGCAAGCGGGTCAACGGGGTCGACTCGCAGTTCGAATACCTCGCCCGGGGGGTGGACATCGACCGGGCCCGGCAGATCACCGCCCTGGAACTGCCCGGCATCTACACCCACCGCGACGAGCGGCGCGAGGTGCCCGGCGGCGACCTCGCGGCCAACCTGCTCGGCTTCACCAGCCAGGACATGGTCGGCCTGGAGGGGCTGGAGGCCCGCTACGACGACGTGCTGCGCGGTGAGGACGGCAAGCGGGTCTACGAGGTCGGCCTCGGTGACCTGGCCGCCCCGATCCCCGGCGGCTACAGCGAGACGACGAAGGCCAAGCCGGGCAGCTCCCTGACGCTCACCATCGACCGCGACCTCCAGTTCATGGTGCAGCGGCTGCTGGCCCGGCACATGGCGCAGAGCAAGGGCAGCACCGGCGCGGCCGTGGTCATGGAGGTCGGCACCGGCGAGGTGCTGGCCCAGGCCAGCCACCCCACCTACAACGCGGCGAAGCCCGTACCGAGCAACCCGGCCGACCGCGAGGACGCGGCCACCAGCTTCGTGGTCGACCCCGGCTCGGTGCACAAGGCGATCACCTTCGGCGCCGCGCTGCAGGAGCGGGTGATCACGCCGGACACCACGCTGCCGATCGCCAACGCGATCCGCAAAGGCGACACCTGGTTCGCCGACACCCACCCGGCCGACGGCCGCCGGATGAGCCTGCCGGGGATGATGGCGTACTCCTCGAACGTGGGCACCATCGAGATCGCCGACAAGCTCGGCCGGGAACGCCTGATCGACTACCAGAAGCGGTTCGGCCTCGGCGAGCCGACCGGGGTCGGTATGCCCGGCGAGGCCAGCGGCCGGCTGCTGCCGGCCGACGAGTGGAGCGGGTCGTCGTACGGGTCCGTGCCGATCGGGCACAGCGTCGACGCCACGCCGCTGCAGATGGCCGCCGCGTACGCGGCGATCGCCAACGACGGCACGTACGTCCAGCCGCGCCTGGTCAAGGAGGTGATCGGGCCGGACGGGAAGCGCACGCCGACCGACCCCCCGGTCACCCGGTCGGTGCTCAGCCCGGAGAACGCCGCCGCCCTGCGCACCATCCTGGAGGCGGTGACCACCGTCGAGGGGGCCACCGGCAGGGCCGCGGCGATCCCCGAGTGGCGGGTGGCCGGCAAGACCGGCACCGGCTGGCGGCTGGTCGACGGGCGCAAGCAGCCCGGCGAGGTGGCCTCGTTCATCGGCATGGCCCCGGCCGAGAACCCCCGCTACGTGATCGCGGTCTTCGCGCACACGCCCGCGGGCGGCGGCGGGGACATCGCGGCCCCCGCGTTCCGGGACATGATGCAGTTCACGCTGCGTCACCACGGCGTGCCGCCGAGCGGGGAGAAGGCCCCGAAGTTCACGGTCTATCCGCGCTGAGCGGTCACGCCGGGACATCATCGGTGAGTGCGGACGAACCACCGGGGCGGCTGTGTGGCCGGAACCGGACGACCGGGTAGGGTCTGACGCCGTGTCCGGCAATCCTCGTCCCCGTACCGTGATCGGCGCCCGGCTCGGCGACCTCGCCGCCCGGCTCGCCGTCGACCCCCCGGCGGGGGCCGCCGAGCTGGTGGTGACGGGGGTTACCCACGCCAGCCAGGAGGTCCGCCCCGGCGACCTGTACGCGGCGCTGCCGGGCGCCCGCCGGCACGGCGCGGAGTTCGCCGCCGGCGCGGCGGCGGCCGGCGCCGTGGCCGTGCTGACCGATCCGGCGGGCGCCCCGGCCGCGGCCGAGGCGGGCCTGCCGGCGCTGGTGGTCGCCGATCCGCGCGCGGTGCTGGGCACCCTCGCCTCGGCCGTCTACGGCGACCCGACCGAGGGGCTGACGGTGATCGGGGTGACCGGCACGGCCGGCAAGACCTCCACCGCCTACCTGGTCGAATCCGGCCTGCGCGCCGCCGGCCACACCACGGGCCTGATCGGCACCGTGGAGACCCGCCTCGGCGACCTGGTGGTCGACAGCGTGCGCACCACGCCCGAGGCGACCGACCTGCACGCCATGCTGGCCGCCGCCCGTGAGCGCGGCGTCACCGCCGTGGTCATGGAGGTCTCCAGCCACGCCCTGGCGATGGGCCGGGTCGGCGGCGTCCGGTTCACCGTCGGCGGCTACACCAACTTCGGCTCCGACCACCTGGACTTCCACGCCGACTCGGCGGACTACTTCGCGGCCAAGGCCCAGCTGTTCGACGGGCGCTGCGCGGTGGAGGTGCTCAACCACGACGACCCGGCGCTGAAGCCGCTGTACAAGCCGGCGACGGTGACCTACTCGGCGGCCGGCGACCCGAGCGCCACCTGGTGGGCCGACGAGGTCGGCGGCGAGGGGTACGCGCAGCGCTTCACGGTGCACGGCCCGGACGGGCTGGCGCTGCCGGCCGGGGTGGCCCTGCCGGGGCGGCACAACGTCGCCAACGCCCTGCTGGCCATCGCCGCGCTGGTCGCCGCCGGGGTGGACCCGAAGACCGCCGCCGCCGGGGTGGCCGCCTGCGGCGGGGTGCCCGGACGGCTGGAGCTGGTCAGCGCCCCGGGGCCGGTGCGTGGCGTCGTCGACTACGCGCACAAGGCGGACGCGATCGTCGCCGCGCTGGCCGCGCTGCGGGAGTACGGCGCCGGCCGACTCATCTGTGTGATCGGCGCCGGTGGCGACCGCGACCGGGGCAAGCGGCCGGTGATGGGCGCCGCCGCGGCGGAGGGAGCGGACGTGGTGCTGGTGACCGACGACAACCCGCGCACGGAGGACCCGGCGGCGATCCGGGCCGAGGTGCTCGCCGGCGCCCGGGGGGCCGGCACGGCGGCGCGGATCGAGGAGGTGGCCGGCCGCCGGGCGGCCATCGACGCGGCGGTCCGGCTGGCCGCGCCGGGCGACGTGGTCGCGGTGCTCGGCAAGGGCCACGAACGCGGGCAGGAGATCGGCGGCGAGGTGCACCCGTTCGACGACCGCACCGAGCTGGCCGACGCGCTGCGCGCCCGGTTCGGCGACCCGGCGGGTCAGCGATGATCGCGCTCAGCCTGGCCGAGGTCGCCTCGGCGGTCGACGGGCGGCTCGCCGCCGCCGACCCGGACGCCCGGGTCACCGGCCCGGTCGAGTTCGACTCCCGCAAGGTGCGCGCGGGCGCGCTCTTCGTGGCCTTCCCCGGCGAGAAGGTGGACGGGCACGACTACGCCGCGGCCGCGGTGGAGGCCGGCGCGGTGGCGGTGCTCGGCACCCGGGAGGTGCCCGGCGTGCCGATGGTGCTGGTCGAGGACGCGCTGACCGCGATGGGCCGGCTGGCCCGCGCGGTGGTCGACCGGCTGCCCGGGCTCACCGTGATCGGGCTGACCGGCTCGTCGGGCAAGACCACCACCAAGGACCTGATCGCCCAGCTCGCCGCGCGGCTCGGCCCGACGGTCGCCCCGCCCGGCTCGTTCAACAACGAGCTGGGGCACCCGTACACGGCGCTGCAGGCCGGCCCGGAGACCCGCTACCTGGTGATGGAGAAGGGCGCCCGCGGGGTGGGGCACGTGCGCTACCTGTGCGACGTGGTGCCGCCGCGGATCTCCGTGGTGCTCAACGTCGGGGTCGCGCACATCGGCGAGTTCGGCTCGGTGGAGACCATCGCGCTGGCGAAGGGCGAGCTGGTCGAGGCGCTGCCCGCCGACGGCCTGGCCGTGCTGAACGCCGACGACCCGCTGGTCGACGCGATGGCCTCGCGTACCGTCGCCCGGGTGATCCGCTACGGCGAGGCGGCGCACGCCGACGTGCGGGCCGAGGACGTGACGCTGGACGACCGGGGTCGGCCCGCGTACACCCTCATCACCCCGGAGGGGTCCGCGCCGGTGCGGCTCGGGCTGACCGGCCGGCACCAGGTCGGCAACACCCTCGCCGCCGCGGCGGTGGCCCGCGAGCTGGGCATGCCGCTGGCCGAGCTGGCCACCGCGCTGGGCGCGCTGGGGCTGGTCTCGACCCGTCGGATGGACGTCTTCGAGCGCGCCGACGGGGTGACCGTGATCGACGACTCGTACAACGCCAACCCCGCGTCGATGGCGGTCGCGCTGCGCGCGCTGGCCGGCATCGGGCGGGAGCGGCGCACCGTCGCGGTGCTCGGCTAC
Organism: Micromonospora sp. URMC 106; assembly: GCF_051386395.1. Classification (NCBI taxonomy): domain Bacteria; kingdom Bacillati; phylum Actinomycetota; class Actinomycetes; order Micromonosporales; family Micromonosporaceae; genus Micromonospora; species Micromonospora sp. URMC 106. The sequence continues at coordinate 54,243 of NZ_JBPQTP010000010.1, read as the reverse complement.
ATGGCCGAGCTGGGCCCGTTCGAACGCGACGGGCACGCCGAGGTCGGCCGGCTCGCGGCCGAGCTGGGCGTCGACCGGCTGCTCGTGGTGGGCGAGCCGGCCGCGCCGATCCACGAAGGCGCGACATCGGTAGGTGACTGGGGAGGAGAGTCGGTGCTGCTCACCGATCAGGCGGCGGCCGTCGAGGTGCTGCGGAGCGAGTTACGGCCGGGCGACGTCGTCCTGGTGAAGGGCTCCCGGTACCGCACGTGGGAGGTGGCCGACGCGCTGCGCGCCGACGCCGCCGGCAGCGGGGCCAACGGGACGGCGACGGGGGGCGGCACCGCATGAGGGCGGTCATCGTCGCCGTCGGGGTGGCCTTCCTGATCTCGCTCTTCTGCACCCCGATCGCGATCAAGGTGTTCGCCCGGCTGAAGGCCGGCCAGCCGATCCGATCAAACCTCGGGCTCGCCAGCAACGAGGGCAAGAAGGGCACGCCGACGATGGGCGGCGTGGTGTTCATCCTCGCCACGGTCATCGCGTACGTCGCCGGGCACCTGGCCCTGACCACCCTGCCGGACGCGCAGATCGCCCAGGTCGAGCCGACGATCACCGCGCTGGTGCTGCTGGGGCTGATGGTCTTCTCCGGCGCCGTCGGCTTCATCGACGACTTCCTGAAGGTGCGCAAGCGGCACAGCGGCGGGCTCAACAAGCGCGGCAAGCTGCTCGGCCAGATCCTGGTCGGCGCGGTCTTCGGGGTGGTGGCGCTCTACTTCCCGAGCACCATGACCGACGCCTCGGGCGCGGTGACCAACACCGAGACCGTGGGCAGCACCACGCTGAGCTTCATCCGGGACATCCCGGCGCTGGACGTCAGCAAGATCGGCGCGGTGGTCATCTTCATCTTCGTGGTGATGGCCGCCACCAACGGCGTCAACCTCACCGACGGCCTCGACGGCCTGGCCACCGGCGCCTCGGTGATGGTCCTCGCGGCGTACGCGCTGATCGCGTTCTGGCAGTACCGGCACTGGTGCGCCGACCCGGACTACACCCAGGACTACTGCTACACCGTCCGGGACCCGCTGGAGATCGCCCTGATCGCCGGCGCCGCGGCCGGGGCCTGCGTCGGCTTCCTGTGGTGGAACACCTCGCCGGCGCGGATCTTCATGGGCGACACGGGAGCGCTGGGCCTCGGCGGCCTGATCGCCGGCATGGCGATGTCCACCCGGACGATCCTGCTGCTGCCGATCATCGGCGGCCTCTTCGTGATCATCACGATGTCCGTGGTGATCCAGATCATCTCGTTCCGGACCACCGGCAAGCGGGTGTTCCGGATGTCGCCGCTGCAGCACCACTTCGAGCTCGCCGGCTGGAGCGAGGTCAACATCGTGGTCCGGTTCTGGATCATCGCCGGCATCGGCGTGGCCATCGCGCTCGGCCTCTTCTACAGCGAGTTCCTCGCGAACATGACCTGAGCCGACCGGTCCGCCCCGCGGCGCGTCCGGCGGCGGGACGGAGAACGGCGCCGCGCGCAAGCCCGACACGCCGACCGGCCGGTTGCGCCGGTGGCGGCCCCGGGAAACCGCGATGATGGTCCGGTGGGGGAGGCAAGAGGCATCGAGGTCACGACAGAGGCGACGCCCCGGCGGTCGGCCGGGGCCACGCGTACGCGCGACGCGCCCGCCGCCACGCGAGGGCCGGACGAGGCCGGCGGCCGGGCGGCGCGCGGGGTGGACGCCGTGGGCGGGCTGGCCGCGCTGCGCGGCCTGCTGGACCGCCCGCTGGCCTCCTACTACCTGCTGCTGTCCAGCGCCGGGCTGCTGCTGCTGATCGGCCTGACGATGGTCTTCTCCGCGACCAGCGTCCGCGAGTACGCCGAGGGCGGCAACGCCTTCGCCGCGCTCACCAAGCAGGCGATCTTCGCGGTGATCGGCATCGTCGCGTTCTGGGCCTGCCAGCGGCTGCCGGCCAAGACCTACCGGGTGCTGGGCCGGCCGCTGCTGTTCACCGCCGTCGGCCTGCTGCTGGTGCTCAACCTGCTGCTGGCGTACGCCCGGCTGACCGGCCAGGAGTCGGCCCGGATCGGCCCGATCGAGGCCCGGCTGCTGTGGCTCTTCGTCGGCGGCATCCAGCTGCAGCCCTCCGAGCTGGCGAAGTTCGCCCTGGTGCTCTGGGGGGCGCACGTGATCGCCCGCAAGGGCGCCGCCCTGGGCTGGTGGCGCGAGCTGGCCACCCCGCTCTTCCCCGTCGTCGGCCTGCTCTTCGTCCTGGTCGGCTACAACGACCTCGGCACGATGCTCTGCCTGCTCGCCGTGGTGGTGGGGCTGCTCTGGGCGGCCGGGGTGCGGATGCGCGTCTTCGGCACCCTCACCGTGCTCGGGCTGATCGGGGTCGGCCTGCTGATCGCCGTCGCCTCGCTGGGCGCGGGCTCCGGGGAGCGCGGCGAGGAGAACTACCGCTTCGCCCGGCTGATGTCGTTCTTCAACCCGCCGGCGCCGGACGAGTGCAAGCTCGACGGCTGCTTCCAGATCTACCAGGGGCGACTCGCGATCGAGCACGGCGGCTGGTTCGGCGTCGGGCTCGGCAAGTCCAGCCTGAAGTTCGGCTGGCTGCCGGAGGCGCACAACGACTTCATCTTCGCGATCATCGCCGAGGAACTGGGCGTGGTCGGCTGCGTGGTGGTGCTCAGCCTGTTCGCCGTGCTGGCCTACACCGGGCTGCGGATCGCCCGGCGGGTCGAGGACCCGTTCCGCCGGCTCGCCGCCGCGGCGGTGACCACCTGGCTGGTCAGCCAGGCCGTGATCAACATCGGCGGCGTGGTCGGGCTGCTGCCGATCACCGGCCTGCCGCTGCCGTTCATCTCCGACGGCGGCAGCGCCCTGGTCGTCACGCTCGCCGCGATCGGGATGCTGGCCTCGTTCGCCCGCGCGGAACCCGACGCCGCCAGAGCGCTGCATGCCCGTCCGCCGGCCCGATGGGTCCGACTACTCTGGGCCCCGTTGCCGCCGCTTCCCGGGCGGCGTCGCCGCCCGGCGTCGCCCCCGGCTGCCCGTGGGTCCGTGCCCCGGGCGCGGGAGCGGCGGCCCGACGACCAGGCCGCACCGCGCGGGGTCCGGCTCGCCCGGACCCGCCGCGGGTCGGCGGACGAGAGGAGACGTTGATGGGTCCGCTGCGTTCGGTGGTGCTCGCGGGAGGTGGCACCGGGGGGCACATCTACCCGCTGCTCGCCTTCGCCGACTGCCTGCGCCGACACGACCCCGGCGTCCGGATCACCTGCCTGGGCACACCGAAGGGCCTGGAGAACGAGCTGATCCCGCCGCAGGGCTACGACCTGCGGCAGATCCCGGCCTACCAGCTGCCCCGGTCGGTCAACATGAACCTGGTCAAGACCCCGGGCCGGATGTGGACCGCGGCCCGCGCCGCGGGCAAGGTGATCGACGAGGTGCGCGCCGACGTGGTCGTGGGCTTCGGCGGGTACGTCTCGGTGCCGGCCTACCTGGCCGCCTGGCGGCGCGAGCTGCCGATCGTGATCCACGAGGTGAACGTGCCGCCGGGCGTGGCCAACCGCCTCGGGATGAAGTTCACCCGGCACGTGGCGGTCGGCTTCCCGCACCAGCCGGCCCAGGCGGAGGCGCTGCGCGACGCCCGGGTGGTCGGCGTGCCGCTGCGCCGGGGCATCGCCGGGCTGGACCGGGTCGCCACGCGCAACGCGGCGCGCGCCCACTTCGGGCTCCGCCCCGACCTGCCGGTGCTCTTCGTCGCCGGGGGCTCGCAGGGCGCCCGCTCGATCAACCTGGCGGTGGCCGGGGCGGCGAAGGAACTCGCCCGCAACGGGGTGCAGGTGCTGCACGTCATCGGCGCCCGCAACGAGCCGGTGCCCGTCCCCACCGACCTGCCGGTCCCGTACGTGACGCTGCCGTACCTGTCCGAGATGGAGGCCGGCTACGCCGCCGCCGACCTGATGCTGGGCCGCGGCGGGGCGATGACCTGCGCGGAGGTGGCCGCGATCGGGCTGCCCACCATCTACGTGCCCTACCCGCACAGCAACCAGGAGCAGAAGCGCAACGCGCTGCCCGTGGTGGAGGCCGGCGGCGGGCTGCTCGTCGACGACGCCGAGCTGACCCCCGACTGGGTCGAGCGGACCGTCATCCCGCTGATCCGCGACCCGCACCGGCTCGCCGCGATGGGCGCCGCCGCGGCCGCGTACGGGCGCCGCGACGGCGACGAGGCGCTGCTCAACTTCGTCTACGAGGCGGTGGCCCGATGAGTGGGCGCACCGCGACGGGAAGGTACTCGGCATGAACACCGCACAGTTCACCCCGGCAGGCACGCTCACCGCGGAGGACCTGGGCACGATCCACCTGATCGGCGTCGGCGGGGTCGGCATGAGCGGGCTGGCCCGGCTCTTCCTGACCCGGGGCATCCGGGTCTCCGGCAGCGAGCTGCGGGAGTGGCCCTCCCTGGCCGGCATGCGCGCCCTCGGCGGCACGATCCACATGAGCCACGAGGCGTCCAACCTCGACGGCGTCGACACGGTCGTCTACTCCTCGGCGATCCCGCAGGACCACCTGGAGATGGTGGAGGCGCGCCGGCGCGGCCTGCGCGTGCTGCACCGCTCGGAGGCACTGGCCGCGGCGATGACGGGCCGCCGGACGGTGGCGGTCGCCGGCACCCACGGCAAGACCACCACCACCTCGATGGTCACCATGGTGCTCCAGCAGGCCGGGCAGGATCCGTCCTTCGTGATCGGCGGGGAGATCTCCGAGGTCGGCTCGGGCGCCCACCACGGCACGGGCGAGTACTTCGTGGTCGAGGCGGACGAGAGCGACCGCTCCTTCCTCATCTACCGCCCGTACGTCTCGATCATCACCAACGTCGAGGCCGACCACCTCAACACCTACGGCGACCTCGCCAACCTGGAGGCGGCCTTCGCCGAGTTCGCCCGGCTCACCGACCCGGACGGCTTCATCATCACCTGCGCCGACGACGCCGGCGGGCGGCGGCTGGCCGAGACGCTGCGCGCGGAGGGCCGGCGCGTGCACACGTACGGCGAGGCCGCCGACGCCGACCTGCGACTGACCGAGATCGCGTCCTCGGCCCGCGGGGTCCGCTACCTGGCGAGCATCGACGGCCGGTCGCTGGGCGAGTTCCGCCTCCCCGTGCCGGGGCGGCACATGGGGCTCAACAGCGCCTCGGCGGTGCTCGCCGCGTACCTGCTGGAGCTGCCGCTGGAGGCGGCCGAGGCCGCGCTCGCGGCGTTTCCCGGCGTGCGGCGGCGCTTCGAGCGCAAGGGCGTCGCGGACGACGTGCTCGTCTACGACGAGTACGCCTACCACCCGACCTCGATGACGCTGGCGTTGCAGACGCTGCGCGAGGTGGCCGGCGACGGCCGGCTGATCGTGGTGTTCCAGCCCTACCGGCTCTACCGCACCCGCGACCTGCAGGCGGAGATCGCCGAGGCGCTGGGCATCGCCGACGAGCTGGTGCTGCTGGAGGTCTTCGGCCCGGGTGAGCTGCGCCAGCCCGGCGAGGGCTCGGCGGCGCTCGTCGAGGCGGTGCCGCTGCCGGCGGAGCGCAAGGTCTTCGTGGACTCGTGGGAGGCCGCGCCGGCCGAGGTCGCCCGGCGGGCCCGGCCCGGTGACGTCGTGGTGACCATGGGCGCCCCGCCGATCTCCCTGATGGGGGACCAGCTGCTGGACGCGCTGTCGGCGCGTACCGCCGATCCGGCGGCGCCGGCGGGCACGACGCCCGGCGGTGAGGCCGGCGGGGCGACCACCATCGGCGGCACCGTTCCCGGCGTCGGGACCGTCGGCGGCGCGGTTCCGGACGGCGCGGCGCCCGCGGCCGGATGAGCCCCGGTCCGGCGCGCGGGCGCACCACCGGCGCGGACGGGGCCGGCCGGCGCGGACCGGTGCGCCGATGGCAGCTCGTCCGGGCCGGCAGCGACGCCGTCCCCGCCTCGACCCGGCGGTTCATGGCCCGGGCCCGGCAGCGCCGGATGCGCGCCGCGCTGCCGTGGGCGGTCGCCGCGGGCGTGCTCGGCCTGGCCGGGCTGGTCGCCTGGACGCTGCTCGGCACCGGCCTGTTCGGGGTGCGCGAGGTCCGGGTCGAGGGCGCCGAGCTGGTCAGCGCGGTACAGGTGCGCGACGCGGCCGCGGTGCCCGACGGCGCCCCACTGGCCCGGGTGGACCTGGCCGCCACGGCGCGGCGGGTCGGCGGGCTGCCGGCGGTGGAGCGGGCGGTGGTGACGCGGGACTGGCCGGACGCGCTGGTGGTCCGGGTGACCGAGCGCACCGGCGTGGCGGCGGTGCCACGCGGGGAGCAGTTCGTGGTGATCGACCGGGCGGGCGTGGTGTTCCGGACCCTGCCCCGGCAGCCGGACGGCCTGCCGGTGGTCCGGCTCGCCGAGCCGGGGCCGGACGACGGGGCGACCCGGGCCGCCCTGGAGGTCCTCGCCGTGCTCACCCCGCAGTTGCGCGCCGAACTGGTGGACGTGACCGTCGAGGGGCTGGCCCGGATCAAGCTCCGGCTGCGCGACGACCGGGTGGTGGTCTGGGGCGACGCGACCCGGGGCGCGGACAAGGCGCGGGTCGCCAGCGCCCTGCTCGACCGCGAGGCCGACACCATCGACGTGAGCGCGCCGGACGTCGTGACCCTGCGGTGAGCGGTGACCTGGTCCCACCCGCGCGACGTGACCCGTCCCGCTCCGCGGGCGACACGCCGGGCGGGTCCTTGGCCTACGGCGTGGGGGCGCTTACGTTGCCCCGAAGGGGATCAGTGGTTGACATAACTGTAAGCCTCTAGTAGAGGGTGAGGGTTTAATCCTGATCCTCGCTGGTGACAGCTGTCGTCGGCCGCTGGTCTGGCCAAGCCGTACCCGGTCGGCCCATGCCAATCTCGAAGGGAAAGGACCGAGGATGACACCTCCGCACAACTACCTGGCGGTCATCAAGGTCGTCGGCATCGGTGGCGGCGGCGTCAACGCCGTCAACCGGATGATCGAGGTTGGGCTCAAGGGCGTCGAGTTCATCGCGATCAACACCGACGCGCAGGCGCTGCTGATGAGCGACGCCGACGTCAAGCTCGACGTCGGCCGCGAGCTGACCCGCGGGCTCGGCGCGGGCGCCAACCCCGACGTCGGCAAGAACGCCGCCGAGGACCACCGCGACGAGATCGAGGAGGTGCTCAAGGGCGCCGACATGGTCTTCGTGACCTGCGGCGAGGGCGGCGGCACCGGCACCGGCGGCGCGCCCGTGGTGGCGAACATCGCGCGCAAGCTCGGCGCGCTGACCATCGGCGTGGTGACCCGACCGTTCTCCTTCGAGGGCAAGCGCCGTCAGGTGCAGGCCGAGTCCGGGATAGACGAGCTGCGCAACCAGTGCGACACGCTGATCGTCATCCCCAACGACCGGCTGCTGGCGCTGGGCGACCGCAACATCAGCATGATGGACGCGTTCCGCACCGCCGACCAGGTGCTCCTCTCCGGTGTCCAGGGCATCACCGACCTGATCACCACGCCGGGTCTGATCAACCTGGACTTCGCCGACGTCAAGAGCGTGATGAGCGGGGCGGGCAGCGCGCTGATGGGCATCGGCAGCGCCCGGGGCGAGAACCGGGCCGTCGAGGCGGCCGAGGCGGCCATCTCCAGCCCGCTGCTGGAGCAGAGCATGGACGGCGCGCGCGGCGTGCTGCTCTCCATCGCCGGAGGGTCGGACCTGGGCCTGTTCGAGATCAACGACGCGGCCCAGCTCGTCACCGACGCGGCCCACCCGGACGCCAACATCATCTTCGGCGCGGTCATCGACGACGCCCTCGGCGACGAGGTGCGGGTCACCGTCATCGCGGCGGGCTTCGACGGCGGCGCGCCGGCGTACAAGGCGGCCGAGCCGGCGGCCCGCAAGACCAACCAGAACCAGCCGGCGCAGCCCAACCCGCCGGTCGCGCCGCCGGCCACCATGCCGGCCCCGCAGCAGTCGCCCCGCCGGGTGCTCTTCGACGACGTCGACGTGCCCGACTTCCTCAAGAACGGTTCCTGAGCCCCGCCGATGACCGACAGCCCAGCCACGGTACGCCCCGACCGGCGTGCCGAACTCGCGGCCGGCCTGGCCCGCGTACGGTCCCGGATCGCGCAGGCCTGCGCCGACGCCGGACGGGACACCTCCGAGGTCACCATGGTCGCGGTGACCAAGACCTATCCGGCCGGGGACGTGGTGGCCCTGGCCGGGCTCGGCGTGACCGACGTGGGGGAGAACCGCGACCAGGAGGCGGCGCCCAAGGCGGCCGAGGTGGCCGCGGCCGGGGTGACGCCCCGGTGGCACTTCATCGGGCAGTTGCAGCGCAACAAGGCCCGGTCGGTGGCCCGCTACGCCGACGTGGTCCACTCCGTCGACAGCGTACGGCTGGCGCGGGCGCTGGACACGGCGTCGGCGGCCGCGCGGGACCGGCCGCTGGACGTGCTGGTCCAGGTCAGCATCGACGGTGACGCGGCCCGGGGCGGAGCGCTGCCGGGCTCGGCCGACCCGGACGCCGGGCTCGACCCGGTGGCCGAGGCGGTCGCCGGCGCGGACGCCCTGCGGCTGGTCGGCCTGATGGCGGTGGCGCCGCTGGGCTGGGAGCCGGAGCGGGCGTTCGCCCGGCTGGCCGAGGTGGCCGCCGGGTTCCGGACGGTCCACCCGGGAGCCGTCGCGCTCTCCGCCGGCATGAGCGGCGACCTCGAGATCGCCATCCGGTACGGCGCGACACATGTCCGCGTGGGCAGCGCGTTGCTCGGAATGCGTCCCACGCTGCGGTAGCCTGACCGCGAGAGAAGCAAATTACATCTGTGTTGTTTGGTAGGTGCGGCATCCCGTTGTCGGGGGTCGTGGCGCGCGACGCGAATCGCGCGCCAGGGGATTGCCGCACCGGTCCGGTGGGCAGAAGTGGTCCACTCGCGACAAGCGACACGGCACGGGGGCGCGTGCCGCACGGCGGACGGGAAGGGCGCGGGATGGGTGCACTGCGCAAGGCGGGGGTCTGGCTCGGTCTGGTCGAAGAGGACGACGAGCGGGCCTACGACGACGGTGGCTACGACAAGGGTGGCTACCGCGATTCGCGTTACCGGCAGAGCCGGTACTCGGAGGAGTTCGCGGACGACGACGAGGACGACTCCGAGGAGCCGCCGGCGCCCCGGTCCCGGCTCGGCGACCGTGGTCGGCTCTCCGAGCGGGCCGCCTCCCGCGCGGCGGAGGCCGAGCGGGCCGACGCCGACCGCGCGGAGCGGGCGGAGCGGTCCAGCGTCCGCTCCATCACCCGGCCGACCGCCGGCGAGACCTCCGGGGCGCTGACCTACCACACCCGCGACAACCTGGCCCTGGCGCCGCAGACGCAGCCGCGGGAGCGGGCGGTGGTCGCCGAGGAGGAGCAGCGTTACCAGATCACCACGCTGCACCCGACCACCTACCGCGAGGCGCGCACCATCGGCGAGCACTTCCGCGACGGCGTCCCGGTGATCATCAACCTCACCGAGATGGACGAGGCGGACGCGCGTCGACTTGTCGACTTCGCCGCCGGCCTCGCGTTCGGCCTGCGCGGTACGATCGAGCGCGTGACCAATCGGGTGTTCCTGCTCTCACCGGCCAACGTCCAGGTCACCGCGGAGGACAAGGCCAAGATCGCCGAGGGCGGCTTCTTCAGCCTGAGCTAGCCCCGCCCGACCCGAGGGACGTCGCCTGTCGTGTTGTCGATCGTGCTGCAAGTGCTGTATCTGGTGCTCTATGTCTTCCTCATCACCCTGCTCGCCCGCTTCGTCCTGAGCGCCGTCCTGCAGTACGGCCGGCGCTGGCAGCCGGGGCGCGGCGCATCGGTGGGGCTGGAAATCGTGTGGAGCGTCACTGATCCCCCCCTCAACGCGTTGAGGCGTGTGATCCCTCCGTTGCGAATTGGTACCGTGAGCATCGACCTGGCCTCACTTGTGCTCCTGGTTATCCTGTTCGTGCTGATGGAGTTCGTGTTGAGGCGGTCGATCATGAGCCTTGTCTGATGACCGACGCGCTTTCGCGGCCGCAACTGACCCGAGGAGTTTCGATGCCGCTGACCCCGGCCGACGTCCACAACGTCGCCTTCAAAAAGCCGCCGATCGGCAAGCGGGGGTATGACGAGGAGGAGGTCGACGCCTTCCTGGACGAGGTCGAGCGCGAGCTTGCCCGTCTCATCGAGGAGAACAACGAGCTGCGCGCCCAGGTGGAGCGCGGCGGCCGTGGTGGCGCCCCCGCCGGCCCCGGCGGCGACGCCCGTCTCGCGGCGGAGCTCAACGACGTCAAGGCCCAGCTCGACCGGGTGCAGCGCGACAAGGCGGCGGCCGAGCAGGCCGCCCGGGCGATGCAGGCGGAGCTGGAGCAGGTTCGTTCGGCCGGTGGGCCGGCGGTCGCCGGTGACGGCGAGCAGCAGGCGCTGCGGGTGCTGATGATGGCCCAGCGGACCGCCGACGACCACGTCTCCGACGCCCGTCGCGAGGCCGACCAGCTGCTCTCCGAGGCCCGTTCCAAGGCCGAGGAGGTCACCCGCGAGGCCCGCGCCAAGGCCGACGCCCTCGAGCGTGACGCGCGCCAGCGGCACCAGGAGGCCATGGGCGGCCTGGACGCCAAGCGCACCGCGCTGCAGAAGCACATCGAGGAGCTCAAGCAGTTCGAGCGCGAGTACCGCACCCGCCTCAAGGCCTACCTGGAGAGCCAGCTGCGCGACCTCGACGGCCGCGGCCAGGGTCTGGAGGCGGAGATCACCCGCGGCGAGGGCAGCCGGGCAACCGGCGGCAACGGCCTCGCCGCCGCCGGTCTCGCCGGCTCCTACGGCAGCGGTCGTTCCGGCGCCCTCGAAGCCGGTCGCTGATCACCGGTCGGCGGCCGTCCGCACCGTGACGGTCGCCGACCTCCCCTCATCGGTTCGACGCGGCGGGGGTGAGCCGTGATAGTCGCGAGTCTCCTGCTCATCCTCGTCGCGGTGGTGCTGTTGGTGGCCGGCCTTGCCGGCGGCTCCAGCGTTCTTCTCGTCGTGTCCATCGCGGCCAGCCTGCTGGCCGCCGTCGCGTTGGTCGTGGGCGCCCGCCAGGCGGCCGCCGACCGGGTGGCGGCGGAGCAGCCACGACGGCCGTCCCGCACGGCGGCCCGACCGGCCGACCCGGCCCTCGCGTACGGGTCGCCGGTGGAGCCGGAGATCCCCGTCCAGCACGTTCCTCCGACGGTCGACGCCGGCGGTCCCGGGTGGCGGCAACCACCCGAGCCGCCGGTGGCCGACGTCGGAGCCCGAACCGCCGGGCCCGGGATGGTCGGGGTGCCGGGCGACGACGAACCGGCCGCGCAGGACGTCACGCCGGCCGAGGCCGCCCGGGTGGCCCGCCTCGACGCCGAGGTGCGGGTGGTGGACGGGCGCCCCCGCTACCACCTCGCCGACTGCGCCCACCTCGTGGGTCGCGAGCACGAGCCGCTGCCGGTCGCCGAGGCCGTCGAGCTGGGCTTCACTCCGTGCGCCCACTGCGCGCCCGACACCGCCCTGCTCGCCGACGCCGGCCGGATCTGAGCGGCCGGTCCCGATGCACGACTCGCTGACCGTGGCGGTACGGGTGAAGCCCGGCTCCGCCCGCGCCCGCGTCGGGGGCTGCTTCGACGGCCCGCACGGGCCCGCCCTGGTCGTCGCGGTGAACGCGCCGGCCGTGGACGGCCGGGCCACCGAGGCGGCCCGGCGGGCGTTGGCCGGGGCGTTGGGCGTACGACCCGCCGCGGTGTCGCTGCGGGCCGGCGCGGCCAGCCGCGACAAGCTCTTCACCGTAGACGGTTCCGCCCCGGAGCTGACCGAGGCGCTGCGCCGGCTGCGCGACGGGGCCGCCGGGTGACGCACGCCCGGGCCAGGCGGCCGTGACGCCGGGGCTCGATCTCGCGCTCCTGCTCGGCGCGGCGGTACTGCTGGTGGCGGTCGGGGCGGTGCGGCTCTCCACGCGGCTCGGCGTGCCGAGCCTCCTGGTCTACCTGGCGCTCGGGGTGGCGATCGGCGAGGCCGGGCTGGGCATCCGCTTCGACGACGCCGAGCTGACCCGCACCCTCGGCTTCTGCGCGCTCATCGTGATCATCGCCGAGGGCGGGCTGACCGCCCGGTGGAGCACGCTGCGCCCGGTGCTCGGGCTCGCCGCCCTGCTCTCCACGGTCGGCGTGGTGGTCAGCATCCTGGTCGTCGGCCTCGCCGTGCACCTGCTGCTCGGGCTGGACTGGCGGCTGGCCCTGCTCTACGGCGCGGTGCTCTCCTCCACCGACGCCGCGGCGGTCTTCGCCACGCTGCGCCGGCTGCGCCTGCCGCCCCGCCTGGTGGCCACCCTGGAGGCCGAGTCGGGGATGAACGACGCCCCGGTCGTGCTGCTGGTGGTGCTGTTGTCCCGGGAGGGGGTCGCCCACCCGTGGTGGTACGAGACCGCCCTGGTCAGCTACGAGCTGGGCGTCGGCGCCGCCGTCGGCTTCGCGGCCGGCGTCGGCGGGCGGTGGGCGCTGCGGCACGCCGCCCTGCCGTCGGCGGGGCTCTACCCGATCGCGGCGGTCGGGCTGACCGTGCTCGCCTACGCCGCGGGCGCGGTGCTGCACGCCTCGGGCTTCCTCGCCGTCTACGTGGCGGGGGTGATCCTCGGCAACGCCCGGCTGCCGCACCGGCAGGCGATCCTGGGCTTCGCCGACGGGCTGGCCTGGCTGGCGCAGATCGGGCTGTTCGTGCTGCTCGGGTTGCTCGTCACGCCGAGCCGGCTGGGCTCGGCGGTGCTGCCGGCGGTGGTCGCCGGGCTGGCGCTGGTGCTGCTGGCCCGGCCGCTGTCGGTGGCGGCCTCCGCGCTGCCCTTCCGGTTCGGCCTGCGCGAGCAGGCGTTCCTGTCCTGGGCGGGGCTGCGCGGGGCGGTGCCGATCGTGCTCGCCACCATCCCGCTGTCGGAGCGGGTGCCCGGCGCCGACCGCCTCTTCGACTCGGTCTTCGTCCTGGTGGTGATCTTCACGCTGTTGCAGGCGGGCACCCTCGACCCGGTGGCCCGCTGGCTGCGGGTCACCGCCCCGGCCGAGGCGGCGGAGATCCGGGTGGAGACCGCCCCGCTGGAGCGGATGCGCGCCGACCTGCTCCAGGTCGAGGTGCCGCCCGGTTCGCGGCTGGCCGGGGTGCACGTCGACGAGCTGCGGCTGCCGCTGGGGGCGTCGGTGACGCTGGTGCTGCGGGACGGGGTGGGCGTCGTGCCCGGCCCGGACTTCCGGCTGAAGACCGGCGACAGTTTCCTGATCGTGGCGACCGCCGGGGTGCGCGACGAGGCGGAGCGGCGGCTGCGGGCGGTGAGCCGGCGCGGCCGGCTGGCCCGCTGGTTTGGCGAGTACGGCGAGGATCGCACCGGTTGATCTGCTAGCGTTCCCTTTGTCCCGATAAGTCATAACTCGGGGCCGAGCGGCGGTGCGTCGGTGCGGCACATTGTCGGACGCCTGTACGTTCCGTATTCTTGCGAATCTCCGGAGTGCGCGGCCACGTCGCCGCGCGCCCCTTTTGTACCTGGGGTGCCGCCGATGCCGGCGGCCCCTGTCCAGGCGCCGCGGACCCCCGCGGCTCCGCGGCCGAGGGAGCGACGATGGCGAAGCCAGCCGAGACCAGGACCGCCGGCCGCAAGCCGGTGGCGAAGGCCACCCGCAGCGCGGCGGAGACCGAGAAGATCCGGGCGGCCCTGGCGGCGCGGCGCGACGAGTTGCGCGCCGAGTACGATCAGACGCTGAGCGAGATCACCGAGCTGCAGCGCGACCGGCTGACCGACTCGGCCGGGGACGACCAGGCCGACACCGGGACCAAGACGTTCGAGCGGGAGCAGGAGATCTCCCTCGCCAACAACATCCTGGAACGGATCACGCAGGTCGAGCGGGCGTTGGAGCGGCTCGACGAGGGTGGATACGGTTGGTGCGCGCGGTGCGGCAACCCGATCCCGGTGGAGCGGCTCGCCGCCTTCCCGTCGGCCACCCTCTGCGTGACGTGCAAGCAGCTGGAGGAGCGGCGCTGAGGCCCACTCCCCGGCGGCCATGGGAGGCGGCGCGCCAGCGCCGCCGCGAGCGTCGATGGGGAGCAGATGTCCGAAGCACCGTCCGCCGGGTCCGGCGACGCTGAGCCGGGAGGCGGCACGCCGCGCCGCCGGGCCGTCACCATCCTGCTCGGGGTCGCGCTGACCGCCCTGGCGGCCGACCTGGTCACCAAGCACCTCGCCCTGGCCGCCCTGGAGGACCGGGAACCGGTCGAGCTGCTCGGCGGCGCGGTCTACCTCAGCCTCACCCGCAACAGCGGCGCGGCCTGGAGCATCGGCGCCGACCACACCTGGGTCTTCCCGCTGATCACCATCGGCGTGGTCGGCTGGATCCTCTGGATGGCCCTGCGGCTGCGCTCGCTGCCGTGGGCGGTCTCGTTGGGGCTGGTGCTGGGCGGGGCGCTGGGCAACCTCACCGACCGGATCTTCCGCGCCCCGGGCTGGTTCGTCGGGCACGTGGTGGACATGGTCAGCCTCTTCGACCCGTACGGGCGGGTCTGGCCGGTGTTCAACCTGGCCGACAGCGCCCTGGTCTGCGGCGTGGTGCTCGCCGTCGCGCTCGAGCTGACGGGCCGCCAGCGCGACGGCAGCCGGATCGGCAGGGACGAGGCGGCGAAGTCGGCGGCGCAGGCCGGCGCGGGGCAGCGGGGGCGGGCATGACCTCCGCCTTCGCCGCCGGCGGCGACCACCGCTCCCTGCCCGTGCCCGACGGCCTCGACGGCACCCGGCTCGACCAGGCCGTGTCGCGGCTCTTCGGGCTCTCCCGCACCGCCGCCGCGGCCCTGGTCGACGCCGGCGACGCGCTGGTCGACGGGGTCGCCCGCGCCAACTCCTACAAGGTCAAGGCGGGTTCCTGGCTGGAGGTGACCCTGCCCGCGCCGGTCGCCCCGCCCGCAGTGGTGCCGCAGGCGGTGCCCGGGCTGCGGGTGGTGTACGCCGACGACGACATCGTGGTGGTGGACAAGCCGGTCGGGGTCGCCGCCCACCCGAGCCCCGGCTGGACCGGTCCCACCGTGATCGGCGCGTTGGCCGCCGTCGGGCACCGCATCTCCACCAGCGGCGCCGCCGAGCGGCAGGGCGTGGTGCACCGGCTCGACGTGGGCACCACCGGCATCATGGTGGTGGCCAAGAGCGAGCAGGCGTACACCTCGTTGAAGCGGGCGTTCAAGTACCGCGAGGTGGAGAAGCGCTACCACGCCGTGGTGCAGGGGCACCTCGATCCGCTGCGCGGCACCATCGACGCCCCGATCGACCGGCACCCGACCCACGACTACCGCTGGGCGGTGGTCTCCGGTGGCAAGCCGAGCATCACGCACTACGACACGGTGGAGGCGTTCCCGGCGGCGAGCCTGGTCGACGTCCGGCTGGAGACCGGCCGCACCCACCAGATCCGGGTGCACTTCTCCACGCTGCGGCACCCGTGCGTCGGCGACCTGACGTACGGGGCGGACCCCACCCTCTCCGCCCGCCTGGGCCTGACCAGACAGTGGCTGCACGCCCGCTCGTTGAGCTTCCTGCACCCCCGGTCGGGGGACGAGGTGCGCTTCGTCAGCGACTACCCTGACGACCTGGGCCGGGCGCTCGAGATCCTCCGCGACTGAGCGTCGTCCCGGCGAGACGATTCGACGAGGAGGGCCGCACCCGTGCGCGCCGGTGACCTGCTGCGGCGGTGGGACGAGGGACTGCTGCCCCGGCTGGCCGGCACCGTGACCCGGCTCGGCGACGGCCCGAGCCGGCCGCGGGTGCTCACCACGGCCGCGCTGCTCTCCTGCGCCGCCGTGCTGCTCGCCGCCGTCTGGGCCGCCGACGACCGGCCGGTCGGCGACCGGACGGTCGGCGAGGTGACCCGGGTCGGGGTCGCCGACGGCGACTCGATCCCCGGCTACGTGCGCGCCGCCGCCGCCGACCTGGCCGCGCTGCGGCCCGCCGCCCCGGCGGCCGGCGACGGGACGTACGCCCTGGTGTCCCTCTCGTCCTACCTGACCCCGCAGCGGGCGGCGGCGGTCTTCGGCGACGTGCCGCTCGCCGCCGTGTTCGGGCGGGTGCCGCTCGCCGACCGGCAGACCGAGATCGTCCGCATTCCCGCGCAGCGGGTCCCCGACGACGTCGTCGCCGGGATGGCCGAGCTCGCCGTCCGCAAGGAGGGGGAGGCCGCCGACTACCGCGCCCGGGCCGCCGCGCTGGCCGGCGGTGGGCAGGCCGACCGCGAGCTGCGGCGGGTGTACGACAGCGGCGCCGAGGTGGCGGCGGCGGAGGCGGCCGCGTACCGCACCGGCTGCGCCTGCCTCTACGCCGCGGTGGTCCGCGCCGAGCCGGTGGCGCTGCGCGGCGTGGCCGCCCGGCCCGAGGTTCGGGCGGTCGACCCGGCACCCGAGGTCAGCCGGCTCGACCGGACCGTCTTCACGCCGCCACTGCCCGAGCAGCGGGAGGTCGCGCACCCGCCCGCCGACGCAGGTCTCGCCCCGGAGCCGATGGCCGGGGGCCCGGACCACGGCACGCCGGGCGCCGCGACGCCGGCCCCGACGGTGGGCGAAACGTCGGAACCCGCACCCCAGGTGACGGATTCGTCACCCGTTCCCGTCCGCCCGGCGCCTGGGCGAATCCCGTCGCAAACCCCGCCCACCTCGGCAGACGCCACCGCCGGCGGCACCGGGGAGCCCTCCGGGTGACGGTGGGCAGGACCGGAGGTGCGCGGACGGGTGTGGTCCGAATAGGGTTTCGTTCGTAGCCTGTCAGGCGGACGTCGATGGCGCTGGGAGGGCGAGCCGTGGAGGGCAGCGAGACCGGCTGGGCACGGCCGGCCGAACCAGCACCGCGGTGGCGGGCGCTGCTCGACCGTGCCCGGCACGGCGGCCGCCCCGTCGAGCCGGCCGAGGCCGACCGGCACGCCGCGCCGCCGCCGGCCCCGCCCGAGCCGCTGCCCCGTCGTTCGTCGGGCAACGGCTACGCCGCGCGGGTGCCGGCCATCGGCCGGGCCCCCGAGCCGCCGTACGCCGCGGAGCCCCGGGGATACGCCGCCGATCCCGGGGGATACGCCCCGGAGCCCGGCCCGCCGAGTTACGGCGCGGAGTACGGCCGTCCGGTCGACCCGGGCTACCGGGCCGAGGCCACCTACCGGGTCGAGCCGGCCTACCGGGCCGACCCCGCCGAGCCGGTCTACCGTTCCGAGCCCGCCGAGCCGGTCTACCGGTCCGAGCCCGCCGAGCCGGTCTACCGGTCCGAGCCCGCCTACCGGGCCGATCCCGCCGAACCCGCCTACCGGGCCGACCCGGGCTATCCGGCCGAGCCGGACTACCACGCGCCGGCCCACCAGGCCGGGCCCTCCCAGGTCGTGCCGACGCAGCGGCGCGGGCACGAGCCGGTCGAGTCGCGCTACGCGCTGCTGGACAACGGCTACCGGCACGAGCCGCCCCCGGTCGAGTCCCGGTACGCGCCGCTGCTGGACGGCGGCTACCGTCCCGAGTCCTCCTACCAGCCGCCGCCCCCGACGCCGCCGCCCGCCCCGCCCGTGGTCGCCGAGCCGGGCTACCCGGCCCGGGTCGAGTGGCGCCCGCGGAGCGCGGAGAGCGAGCAGGAGCGCGCCGCCGGCGTGCTCCGCCGCGACCTGGGCACCCCCCGGGTGCTCGCGTTCGCCAATCCCAAGGGCGGCGTTCACAAGACCACCGCCACCGTGCTGGCCGCGGCGACCGTCGGCAGCGTGCGCGGGCGGGGCGTGCTGGCCTGGGACGACAACGAGCTGCGCGGCACCCTCGGGCTGCGCGCCGGCAGCGCCCGGCACGCCCGCACCATCCGGCACCTCGTCAGCGATCTCGCGCACATCGAGATCAAGGAGGGGCCGGAGCTGCTGGAGCACCTGGACGACTACCTGCGGCACGCCTCCGACGGCTCGTACGACGTGCTGGCCGGCGAGGAGAGCCCCCGGTTCGCCCAGCGGCTCGACCAGTTCACCGTCCGGCGGGTGCTGGAGCTGCTGCGCCGCACCCACGACGTGGTCTGCGTGGACACCGGCAACAACGTGGAGAGCGCCAACTGGCGCACGGTCATGCAGGCGGCCGACCAGCTCGTGGTGACCACGGTGCCGCGCGAGGACGCGGCGTTCAGCGCCGACTGGATGCTGGACCTGCTGCACGAGGTGGGCATGGGTGAGCTGGCCGACAACGCGGTCACCCTGATCTCCTGTCCCACGCCGGGCCGCTCGCCGTTGCAGGACGACCTGGAGCGGCATTTCGCCACCCGCACCCGCGCGGTCGCCGTGGTGCCGTACGACCCGGCGCTGGAGACGGGCTCCTCGATCGAGTACCACCAGCTCCAGCAGGAGACCCGAGAGGCGTGGCTGAAGGCCGCCGCGGTGATGCTGGAACCGTTCGCCCGGTGAGCGGGTGTGCCGCCACCGGCCACCCGCGCCGCAGCCCGGCCTGAGAGGATCACCGGGTGAGCGCGGACACCCCCGAACCCGACCGGACCGGCCGCCGACCCGACGAGCCGGGTGCTCCCGCGCCGGCGGCCCCGGCGGAGCCCGTCGCGCCGTCTCCGAGCGCAGCACCCGCCGGCCGGTACGCCCCGTCCGAGGCCGGCCCCTACGCCGGCCCCAGCGCACCGTGGCAGGCCGGCGCCAGCCCGTACGGCGACCCCGATGCCGTCCCGCACGACGGCCCCGGCCCGGCCTACGGGGTCGGTTACCCGGTGCCGCCGGCCGAGCCGGAGCTGCCCCGCGGCCGGGCGGCGCGGCTGGCGGCGGGCGGGGTGCTCGCGCTGACCGTGCTGGGGGTGCCGCTCGGGCTGCTCTGGGCCGCGCTCGCCCCGGACACCCCCGTGCTCAAGGTCCCCGACGGCGCGATCTACGCCGAGCCGCAGCCGGAGCAGCCGGTCGCCGCCGACGGCTGGTTCAGCCTGCTCGGGCTGGGCTTCGGGGTGCTCGCCGCGCTCGCGCTGTGGTTCCTGCTGCGCCGCGTGCGGGGACCCGTCGGCCTGCTCACCGCCGTGCTCGGCGCGTTCGGCGCGGCGCTGGTCGCCTGGCAGGTCGGCCGGCGCATCGGGCTGGCCGGGTACCAGCGGCTGCTGGAGACCGCCCCGGACGGCCGGGCCTTCGGCAAGCCCGCGGACCTGCGCGCCGGCGGGATCGACATGGTGCTCGGCGTGCTGCCGGTGCCGCACGGCAACCTGCTGCTGCCCGCGTTCGGCGCGGCCGTGGCGTACACCCTGCTGGCGGGCTGGTCCCGCTGGCCGTCGCTGCGCCCGGAGCCGGCGCCCGGCGCGGCCGGGCTCAGTTGGGAGTCGGCGGGGACGCCAGCTCCGCCAGCGGCACCGGAACCGCCCGCACCTGGCGAAGCAGCGCCGCCTCGCGGTTGAGCAGCCGCAGCTCGGCCCGGAGCCGGGCGGCGGTGTCGTCGATGGCGAGCAGCCGCTGCCGGTCGGCCACGGTGAGCGCCGCCGTCGCGGCCACCAGGTGCGAGAGCACCGTGGGGTCCTCCGGCAACTGCTCGGACAGCTCCTCCTGGTCGGCCCGGATCAGCCCCAGGTACTGCCGGAACACCGAGATGACCCGGGCGGCGAGCAGGTCGGCGACCTCGTCCGGCCCGCCGGGCTCGGGCAGCCACTCCACCGCCGCGGTGAGGTAGGGGGCCGCGTCGCGGTCGACGTCGGCGATGCGGAACCTGCGCCGGCCGACGGTGACGATGTCGAAGCCGCCGTCGGGACGCTCGGTGACCTGGCGCAGCTCGGCGGTGCAGCCGACCTCGTGCAGGGTGACGTCGCCGCCGCCCGGCAGCGGCCGGCCGTCGGGCGCGGTCGGGGCGACCTCCCAGCCCGCCTGGATGGCCACCACCCCGAACTCGCGCGGGGCGCCCTCGGGGAGCCCGACCAGGTGCCGGACCAGGGCGCGGTAGCGCTCCTCGAATATGTGCAGCGGCAGCACCAGACCGGGGAAGAGGACCGTCCCGAGCGGAAACACCGGCAGCCGCGCAGTCACGCGTCGAGCGTAGCCCGATCCCGGCGCGGCGGCGTGTCCCGGCTCACCGTCCCGGCGTACGGGCGGTGGCGGCCGGCGTCCGGACGGGCCGCCTAGACTCGCAAGGGTGTTGAACCGGATCGACCTGCGCGGCGGTGTCCGTGACCCGCGCCGCCTGCTGCCCCGTGCCCAGCTCGACGTCTCCGTGGCCGTCGAGCGGATCCGCCCGCTCGTGGAGGCGGTCCGGGAGCATGGTTACCCGGCGATCCGGGAGGCGAGCGTCCGGTTCGACGGGGTGTCGCCCGAGGTGCTCCGGGTGCCCGCCGAGGCGATCGCCGAGGCGGAGGGGACCCTCGACCCCGCGGTGCGCGCCGCGCTGCTGGAGTCGATCGCGCGGGCCCGGAAGGTGCACGCCGACCAGCGGCGTCCCGACCACACCACGCAGGTGGTGCCCGGCGGCACGGTGACCGAGCGCTGGGTGCCGGTCGACCGGGTCGGCCTCTACGTCCCCGGCGGCCTGGCGATGTATCCGTCGACAGTGGTGATGAACGTGGTGCCGGCCCAGGCGGCCGGCGTCCGCTCGCTGGTCGTGGTCAGCCCGCCGCAGAAGGACAACGGCGGCCTGCCCGACGCCCGGGTGCTCGCCGCCTGCGCCCTGCTCGGCGTCGACGAGGTCTACGCCGTCGGCGGCGCCCAGGCCGTCGCGATGCTCGCGTACGGGGCGGCGGTGGACGCCGACGGCAGCGCGCACTGCGACCCCGTCGACATGATCACCGGCCCGGGCAACATCTGGGTGACCGCCGCCAAGCGGCTGCTGCGCGGCGTCGTCGGCATCGACGCCGAGGCCGGTCCCACCGAGATCGCCATCCTGGCCGACGACACCGCCGACCCGGCGCACGTCGCGGCCGACCTGATCAGCCAGGCCGAGCACGACCCCCTCGCGGCCAGCGTGCTGGTCACCCCCTCGGTCGAGCTCGTCGACGCGGTCGAGCGGGAGCTGGCCCGGCAGGTGCCGGCGACCAAGCACGCCGAGCGGGTCACCACCGCGCTGACCGGCGAGCAGAGCGGCGTCGTCCTGGTCGACGACCTCGACGCCGGGCTGCGGGTGGTCGACGCGTACGCGGCCGAGCACCTGGAGATCCAGACCCGGGACGCCCGCGAGTGGGCGCTGCGGGTGCGCAACGCCGGGGCGATCTTCGTCGGCGCCTGGTCGCCGGTGTCGCTGGGCGACTACTGCGCCGGCTCCAACCACGTGCTGCCCACCGGCGGCTGCGCCCGGCACTCCTCGGGGCTGTCGGTGCAGTCCTTCCTGCGCGGCATCCACCTGGTCGAGTACTCCGAGCAGGCGCTGCGCGAGGTGGCCCCGCACGTGGTCACGCTCGCCGGCGTGGAGGACCTGCCGGCGCACGGGCAGGCGGTCAGCGTGCGTTTCCCCGGGAGCGCGTCGTGAGCGGGCGCGCCGGCACCCTCGGCCCGCGGGCCGGCACCTCGCGCGGCGAGGGGGCGGCATGACCACCCTCGACGACCTGCCGATCCGCGACGACCTGCGCGGGCTGTCGCCGTACGGGGCGCCGCAGCTCGACGTGCCCGTGCGGCTGAACACCAACGAGAACTCCCACCCGGTGCCCGAGCCGGTCGTCGAGGCCATCGGCAAGGCCCTCGCGGCGGAGCTGCGCGACCTCAACCGCTACCCGGACCGCGACGCCGTCGCGCTGCGCGCCGACCTGGCGGGCTACCTCGGCCACGGCCTCACCGCCGAGCAGGTGTGGGCGGCCAACGGCTCCAACGAGATCCAGCAGCAGCTGCTCCAGGCGTTCGGCGGGCCGGGGCGCACCGCGCTCGGCTTCACCCCGGCGTACTCGATGCACCCGCTGCTGGCGCTCGGCACCGGCACCCGGTGGGTGCCCGCCCGGCGCGGCGTCGACTTCGGGCTGACCGCCGAGGAGGCGGTCGACCAGGTCCGCGAGCACGCCCCGGACGTGGTCTTCCTCTGCTCGCCGAACAACCCCACCGGCACGGCGCTCGACCCGGCCGTGGTCGCCGCCGTGCTGGACGCCGCGCCCGGCATGGTGGTCGTGGACGAGGCGTACGCCGAGTTCGCCCGCCCCGGCACGGTCAGCGCCCTGGCGGTGCTGCCCGGGCACCCGCGGCTGGTGGTCACGCGGACGATGAGCAAGGCGTTCGGGTTCGCCGGCGGCCGGCTGGGCTACCTGGCCGCCGACCCGGCGGTGGTGGCGGCGGTGCAGCTCGTCCGGCTGCCGTACCACCTCTCGGCGCTGACCCAGGCCGCGGCCCGGGCGGCGCTGGCGCACCGCGACGCCCTGCTCGGCACGGTGGCCGCGATCTCGCAGCAGCGCGACCGGATCGTGGCGGAGCTGCGCGGCCGGGGGTTCCGGGTCGCCGACAGCGACGCCAACTTCGCCCTGTTCGAGGTCGGGGGCGACCAGGCCGCCGCGTGGCGCACCCTGCTGGAGCAGGGCGTGCTGGTCCGCGACGTCGGCCTGCCCGGCTGGCTGCGGGTCACCGCCGGCACCCCCGCCGAGACCGACGCGTTCCTCGCCGCGATGGCGAAGCTCCCGAGGGAGCGCGCGGAATGAGCTTGCGATCCCCGCAGTGGCGACCGAAAGGTAAGCAATGAGCCGAACCGCCCGGGTGGAGCGGATCACCAAGGAGACGAAGGTCCTCGTCGAGATCGACCTCGACGGCACGGGCCGTGCCGAGATCGGCACCGGCGTCGGCTTCTACGACCACATGCTGCACCAGATCGCCCGGCACGGCGGCTTCGACCTGACCGTGCGCACCGTGGGCGACCTGGAGATCGACGCCCACCACACGATGGAGGACACCGCGCTCGCCCTGGGCGCCGCGTTCGACCAGGCGCTCGGGGACAAGGCCGGCATCCGGCGGTACGGCTCGGCCACCGTGCCGATGGACGAGGTCCTCGTCCGGGCCGCGGTCGACCTCTCCGGCCGCCCGTACGTCGTGCACGACGAGCCGGCGCTCGCGCCGTACATCGGCCCGGTCTACCCGACGAGCATGACCCGGCACATCTGGGAGTCGTTCGGCCAGGCCGCCCGGATCACGCTGCACGTGGACGTGCTGCGGGCGGCCCGTCCCGGCGGCCACCCGGACGCCCACCACGTGGTGGAGGCGCAGTTCAAGGCCGTCTCCCGCGCGTTGCGCGAGGCCACCGCGATCGACCCGCGTGCCGCGGGGGCGATCCCGAGCACGAAGGGTGCTCTCTGATGAGCGCGAGGAACGCGGCGCGGCGGGCTCCCGCGGTCGCGGACGGAAGGCGGAGCTGATGGGCCAGGTGCTGCCGACGTTGCTGCTGATCCTGGCCGGCGTGCTCGTGGGCGGCACGTGGTCGCTGCACAAGCAGGGCGCGCCGCGCGGCGCGGTGGTCGTCACCGCGCTGCTCGCCGTGCTGGCCACGGCCGGCGGCGTGCTCTGGCTGCTGCCGGGGGAGGGCTCGTGAGCGGGCGGACGGAGGTGGCGGCGTGAGCAACGTCGTGGTGCTGGACTACGGATCGGGCAACCTGCGGTCGGCGGAGCGGGCACTGGCCCGGGCCGGCGCGGACGTGACGGTGACCGACGACCTGACCGCCGCCGCCGAGGCGGACGGCCTGGTGGTGCCGGGCGTGGGCGCCTTCGCGGCGTGCATGGCGGGGATCGAGGCGCTCGGCGCCGGGCCGGTGATCGCGGAGCGCGTCGCCGCCGGCCGTCCGGTGCTGGGCATCTGCGTGGGCATGCAGGTGCTCTTCGAGCACGGCGACGAGCACGGCGTGGTGACCAAGGGTCTCGGGCTGCTCCCCGGCGGGGTGACGAAGCTGGCCGCCGCCCGGCTGCCGCACATGGGCTGGAACACCGTGGCGGCGCCGGCCGGGTCGGTGCTCTTCGCCGGGTTGCCCGCCGACAGCCGGTTCTACTTCGTGCACTCCTACGCGGTCGGGGACCCGGGGGCGCTGGCCGCCGCCGGGGCCACGGTCACCACGGCCCGCCACGAGACCGACTTCGTGGCGGCCGTGGAGCGGGGCGCGCTCTGCGCGGCCCAGTTCCACCCCGAGAAGTCCGCCGACACCGGTGCCGCGCTGCTGCGCAACTGGCTCGCCACGCTGTCCACCGGTGACTGAGCGCCCGCTCCGCGCGGCGGGCAGCCCCGTCGCCGGTGACCGCGCCCCCGGCCGCCGGCGGGGCACGCCGTGAGCAAGGAGCGGGCGCGTCGCCGGGCGGCCCGGGAGGCCGAGGCGGCCCGGCAACGCCGCGCCCGGGAGCGGCGGACGGCCCGGCGGCGGCGCCGGCGCGAGCTGCTCCGCCGGATCACGCCCGCGCTGCGCCGGCGGCGTACGGGCCGGCTGCCCCGGCACAGCCGCGGCGAGCGGGCCGCGATCGTGCTGCTGACCCTGGCGGCGATGGTCCTGATCTGGTCGTTCGTGGACGATCTTGCGCTGCGGATCGCGCTGGTCGTGCTGTTGCTGCTCGTACTGCCGGCGATCGTGGTGATCGCCCTGGACCGTCGTACCTGAACCGAGGAGAAGAACACAGTGAGCCTCACCCTGTTGCCCGCCGTGGACGTCGCCGACGGCCAGGCCGTCCGCCTCGTGCAGGGCGCCGCCGGCAGCGAGACGACGTACGGCGACCCGCTGGAGGCCGCGCTGGCCTGGCAGCGGGACGGCGCCGAGTGGATCCACCTGGTCGACCTCGACGCGGCGTTCGGTCGGGGCTCCAACGCGCACCTGCTGGCCGAGGTGGTGCGCCAGCTCGACGTGAAGGTGGAGCTCTCGGGCGGCATCCGGGACGACGAGTCGTTGCAGGCCGCGCTCGGCACCGGCGCGGCCCGGGTGAACATCGGCACCGCCGCGCTGGAGGATCCGGTCTGGTGCGACCGGGTCTGCGGCGAGTACGGCGACCGGGTGGCGATCGGGCTGGACGTGCGCGGCCGCACCCTCTCCGCCCGGGGCTGGACCCGCGACGGCGGCGACCTCTACGAGGTGCTGGAGCGGCTGGACAAGGCCGGCGCGACGCGGTATGTCGTCACCGACATCACCAAGGACGGCACGATGCGCGGGCCGAACCTGGACCTGCTGCGCGAGGTCTGCTCCCGCACCGACGCCCCGGTGATCGCCTCCGGCGGCGTCTCCACGCTGGACGACCTGCGGGCGTTGGCGACCCTGGAGCCGATCGGGGTGGAGGGCGTGATCGCCGGCAAGGCGCTGTACGCGGGCGCCTTCACGGTGGCGCAGGCGCTGGCCACCCTGGCGGCGGCGTGACCGTCACCCGGCTCGGCTCCGGCGGCCCCTGGGAGTCCCTGTACGGCTACTGCCGGGTGGTGCGGGCCGGCGACCTGGCCTGGACCGCCGGCTGCACCTCCACGGTGGACGGGGTGGTGACCCACGTCGGGGACGCGGCGGCGCAGACCGCGCAGGCCCTGCGGATCGGGCTGGACGCGCTCGCCGAGGTGGGCGCGGAGCCGGGCGACGTGGTCCGCACCCGGATGTACGTCACCGACCGCGCGTACGCCGACGAGGTGGGCCGGGCGCACAACGCGGTCTTCGGCGCCGTCCGCCCGGCCGCCACGATGGTGGTGGTGGCCGGCCTGATCGACCCGGACCACCTGGTCGAGGTGGAGCTGGAGGCGTACCTCGGCGACCGCTGACGGTCCCGGGCGCGGTGGGGACGGACACAGCGCGCCCCGATCGGTTGTGCGCAATTGAATTGCGGGCTATGTTTTCGGCGTGACCGATGATCTGGTGCTGCGGCGGCAGGTGTGCTTCGCGCTCTACGCCGCGTCGCGCGCCCTCACCGACGTCTACCGGCCCATCCTCGACGAGTTCGGCCTGACCTACCCGCAGTACCTGGTGCTGCTGGTGCTCTGGGAGCACGGCGACGACGCCCCCACGGTCTCCGAGCTCGGCGCGGCGCTGCGGCTGGACTCCGGCACGCTCTCCCCGCTGCTCAAGCGGCTGGAGGCGGCGGGCCTGGTGGTCCGGACCCGGTCGGCGCGCGACGAGCGGCGGGTGGAGGTGGGCCTGACCGGCGACGGCCGGGCCCTGCGGCAGCGCATGGACGAGGTGCCGCTGCGGGTCGCCCGCGCCACCGGCCTCACCGAGGCCGAGCTGGTCGCCCTGCGCGACACCCTCACCCGGGTCACCGAGACGATCCACCGACAGAAGGAGCAGTGACCACCATGCAGGTGCTCTACACCGCGTCCGCCCGGGCCACCGGCGACGGTCGGGACGGCCACGTCCGCACCTCCGACGGCACCCTCGACCTGGGTCTGGCCGTGCCGAAGGAGATGGGTGGCGCCGGTGACGCCGCCAACCCCGAGCAGCTCTTCGCCGCCGGCTACGCCGCCTGCTTCCACTCGGCGCTGCGCCTGGTCGCCCGCAAGGCCCGGGCCGACGTCTCCGGCTCGGTCGTCGAGGCCGAGGTGGGCATCGGCCCGAACGGCAGCGGCGGCTTCGGGCTGACCGTCGCCCTCGTGGTCGACCTCCCGGCGGTGGAGCGGGCCGCCGCCGAGCAGCTCGTCGCGCAGGCCCACCAGGTCTGCCCCTACTCGAACGCGACGCGCGGCAACGTCGAGGTCGCCCTCACCGTCCGGGAGGCGCGGTGAGCACCCGCAACCGGGAGATCCACCTGGCCGCCCGCCCGCAGGGCTGGCCGACCGCCGACAACTTCCGCCTCGTCGAGACCGAGGTGCCCACCCCCGGCCCGGGCCAGATCGTGGTCCGCAACCAGTACATGTCGGTCGACCCGTACATGCGGGGGCGGATGAACGACGTCAAGTCGTACCTGCCGCCGTTCGCGCTCGACGCGCCGCTCGACGGCGGGGCGGTCGGCGAGGTCGTGGCCGGCGGGGCCGAGGGCGTCCGGCCCGGCGACACCGTGCTGCACGGCCTCGGCTGGCGCGAGTACGCGCTGCTCGACGCGACGGCCGCCCGTAAGGTCGACCCCGACCTCGCCCCGGTCTCCGCCTACCTGAGCGTGCTGGGCATGACCGGCCTGACCGCGTACGCCGGGCTGCTGGAGGTGGCCGGGATGAAGCCGGGGGAGAGCGTCTTCGTCTCCGCCGCCGCCGGTTCGGTGGGCAGCCTGGTCGGGCAGATCGCCAAGCTCCGGGGCGCCGCGCACGTGGTCGGCAGCGCCGGTTCGGCGGCCAAGGTCGAGCGGCTGCGGGCGCTCGGCTTCGACGCGGCGTTCGACTACCACGACGGCCCGGTGCGCGACTCGCTCAAGGCCGCCGCGCCCGACGGCATCGACGTCTACTTCGACAACGTCGGCGGCGACCACCTGGAGGCGGCGATCTCCGCGATGCGGCCGCACGGGCGCGCCGCGATCTGCGGCATGATCGCGCAGTACAACGACACCGCCCCGCCGGCCGCACCGCGCAACCTGGCGCTGCTGATCGGCAAGCGGATCACCCTGCGCGGCTTCCTGGTCGGCGACCACGGCCACCTGCGCGACGAGTTCGTGCGGGAGATGTCCGGGTGGCTGCGGGACGGGAAGATCTCGTACGACGAGACGGTCGTCGACGGCATCGAGAACGCCCCGGAGGCGTTCCTCGGCCTGCTGCGCGGCGAGAACCTGGGCAAGATGCTCGTCCGGCTGTGAGCGCCGACGCCTCCGGTGCGGCGGCGCTCCTCGGCGACGCCGGTGGTCGGCCTCACAGGGCCGGCCGCCGGCGTGGCCGGGGAGGATAGGCTCGCGGCATGACGGTGGCGGTACGGGTGATCCCCTGTCTGGACGTGGACGCCGGGCGGGTGGTCAAGGGGGTCAACTTCCTCGACCTGCGCGACGCCGGTGACCCGGTGGAGCTGGCCGCGGCGTACGACCGGGCCGGCGCGGACGAGCTGACCTTCCTCGACGTCACCGCCTCCTCCAGCGACCGGGGCACCATGCTCGACGTGGTCCGCCGCACGGCGGAGTCGGTCTTCATCCCGCTGACCGTCGGCGGCGGCATCCGGCAGGTGGCCGACGTCGACACCCTGCTGCGGGCGGGTGCGGACAAGGTCGGGGTGAACACCGCCGCGATCGCCCGCCCCGAGTTGATCGCCGAGATCGCCGACCGGTTCGGCCGGCAGGTGCTGGTGCTCTCGCTCGACGTGCGGCGCGCGCCGGCCGGCGGCACGCCCAGCGGCTTCGAGGTGACCACCCACGGCGGCCGGCGCGGCACCGGGCTGGACGCGGTCGAGTGGGCCCGTCGCGGCGCCGAGCTGGGCGCGGGGGAGATCCTGCTCAACTCCATGGACGCCGACGGCACCAAGGCGGGTTTCGACCTGGAACTCATCGGCGCGGTGCGCCGGGTGGTCGACGTGCCCGTGGTGGCCAGCGGCGGCGCGGGCGAGGTCGGGCACTTCGCGCCGGCGGTCGGCGCCGGCGCGGACGCGGTGCTCGCCGCCAGCGTCTTCCACTTCGGCGAGCTGACCGTCGCCGAGGTCAAGGACGCGCTGCGCGGGGCGGGCCACCCGGTCCGCTGACCGCCCCTTCTCGGCCGGCGGGTCAGTCCGGGCGGGGCCGGTTCTCCGGGGAGCGCCGGGGTGCCGGGATCGACCGCACCACGTATTCCTGGACGGCCGCGGCGTGCTCCTCCTCGTCGAGGTGCCACTCCGCGCTGCCCGGGGTGTGCCGCCGGCTGAGCACGCCCTGCACCGTGTCCACCGTGGTGGCCAGCCCGGCGCTCGGCCGGGTGCGCCAGAGGCGCTCACCGTCGGCGGTGATCCGGAACCAGCCGTCGCTGACGCTGACCAGCCCGGCCCCGACGAGGCGGCGGACCGCCGCCTCCACCTCGTGCCGTTCGGGGATCGCCTGGTTGAGGTGGTCGGCGGTGGAGAGCACGTCGGCCAGGCGCACGCCTTCGGGCCGCCGGCTGGACGCCGCCCGGCGGTGCCGTCCGGCACCGCTGGCGATCACCAGCGAGACGAAGATCCAGGCGTCGCTCCGGCGCCAACCGTTCTCCCCCATGCCAGGATTCTGCCGGGCGTCGCGGCCGAAGGGAACACCGACGCCGGGCCGACGTCCACGAACAGGGGTCGGGCGGCCCGACCCGGCGCGGGCGGACCGGGCTCGCGGGCAGCGCCTCCTTCCGGCTCCGCGCGGGCGGGGCAAACCGTCGGAAGCGGCCGCCCCCCCGCCGGGACCGGTCAGGTCGCGGGGAGCGGCTCGACCGGGCCCCGGGCCGTCCCCGCCGGTTGGGCGACGGTGAACAGCGGCAGGAAGACCTGGGTCAGCGGGCCGATGGCGAGCGCGTAGGCGACCGTGCCGACGCCGACCGTGCCGCCGAGCAGCCAGCCCAGCGCCAGCACGGTCACCTCGATGACGGTGCGGACCAGCCGGATCGACCGCCCGGGACGCCGGGCGACGTAGCCGGTCATCAGGCCGTCACGGGGGCCGGGGCCGAGGCGGGCGCCGATGTAGAGGCCGGTCGCCGCGCCGTTGGCCACGATGCCGGCGACCAGCAGCCCGATCCGTACGCCGAGCGGCCCACCGGCCGGCAGCAGGGCCAGGGTGGCGTCCACCACCAGCCCGATCACCAGGACGTTGCTGACCGTGCCGAGCCCCGGACGCTGCCGCAGCGGGATCCAGAGCAGCAGCACCAGCGCACCCACCGCGATGGTCACCGTGCCGAAGGAGAGGCCGGTCCGCTCGGACAGGCCCTGGTGGAACACGTCCCACGGGTCGAGCCCCAGTCCTGACCTGATCATCAGGGCCATGCTCAGGCCGTAGAGGACCAGCCCCGCGTAGAGCTGGGTCAGCCGCCGCACGGGACGATGCCGGAGATTGCCAATTGCTGTCACTCATGCCACCCTAGAGGCCAATTGGCGGGCTTGAAGAGCCAATATCCGAGGAGTGGCCATGACGAGTCAGGTTCGGGGTGTCCAATTGGCGCGGCTCCTCGGGCAGTGGCACGCGCTCCCGGGCCGCCGCCGCAGTCCCGACTACGCCGCCCTGGCCGGCGCCGTCCGCGGCCTGCTCGCCGACGGCCGGCTGCCGCTGGGCGTACGCCTGCCGGCCGAGCGGGAACTCGCCGAGGCCCTGAAGATCAGCCGGACGACGGTCACCGCCGCGTACCGCGAGCTGCGGGAGAGCGGCCACCTGGCCAGCCGGCGCGGCGCCGGTAGCTGGACCATGCTCCCGGGCACCCACCGGGTGGCGAGCACGGGCCTGTGGACCCCGCTGGACGACCGGGACATGATCGATCTCGGGGTGGCCGCGCTCGCCGCCCCGCCGGAGCTGCTGCCGGCCGCCCGGGCCGCGGCCGAGGATCTGCCGCGCTACCTGGGCGGCGCCGGCTACCACCCGACCGGCGTCATCGAGCTGCGCGAGGCGGTGGCCCGCGCGTACACCGAGCGTGGCCTGCCGACCTCGCCCGACCAGATCATGGTCACCAACGGCACCCAGCACGCCCTGGACCTGGTGCTCCGCCTGGCCCTCGCGCCCGGCGGCAACGTGCTGGTGGAGTCGCCCAGCTACCCGAACGCGCTGGCCGCGCTGGCCGCCCGGCGGGCCCGGATCACCACCCACGGTCTGGCGGTCGAGGAGCCCGGGTGGGACGCCGACCTGCTGCTCGGCAGCCTCCGGCAGGCCCGCCCCAAGCTGGCGTACCTGATCCCGGACTTCCAGAACCCGACCGGCCACCTGATGCCGGCCCCGCTGCGCGAACGGGTGGTCGCCACCGCGCACGCCGTCGGCACCGACCTGGTCGTCGACGAGTCCTTCGTCGACCTGCCCCTGGACGGGACGGTGCTGCCCCCGCCGACCGCCAGCTTCGACCGGCACTCCCGGGTGATCACCATCGGCGGGATGAGCAAGCCGTTCTGGGGCGGCCTGCGGATCGGCTGGGTGCGTGCCTCGGCCCCGCAGGTGCAGCGGCTGGCCGCCGCCCGGGTCGGGGTCGACATGGCCAGCCCGGTGCTGGACCAGTTGGTCGCGGTCCACCTGCTCGCCGACGCCCCGGCCATCGTCGCCGCGCGCCGGGCGCAGCTCACCGCCCAGCGCGACGCGCTGCTGGCCGAGCTCGCGCGGCGCCTGCCCGAGTGGCGGGTCACCGTGCCGCACGGCGGCGTGACGCTGTGGGCCGAGCTCGACGGGCCGATCTCCAGCGCGCTCGCCCGGGCCACCGAGGAGGTCGGCGTACGGCTGGCGCCCGGCCCCCGGTTCGGCCTGGACGGCACGCTGGAGCGCTTCCTGCGGCTGCCGTTCACCCTGCCCGTCGCGGACCTGGTGGAGGCGGTCGGCCGGATCGCCGCCGTCCGGTACGACCTGGACCGCGGCGGCCGGCCGCAGTGGCGGGAACCGGCCGTCATCGCCTGACCCCGGGACGGGCCCGCCCGGGACGCCGGGCGCCGTCGTCGGCTGCCAGACTGTGCGCCGTGGCAATCGGCGGTACGACGCGGCGCGCGCCGCGCATTCGGGTCATGACGGAGGGGTCCACCGTGACCCCGCTCGAGCTCTTCTTCGATCTGGTCTTCGTCTACGCGCTCACCCAGGTGACCGCCCTGATGGCCGACGACCTCACCGGGCGTGGCATGCTGCGGGGCCTGCTGCTGCTGGCCCTGCTCTGGTGGTGCTGGTGCTGCTACGCGTGGCTCGGCAACACCGCACGGGCCGACGAGGGCGTCGTCCGGGTCGCCCTGTTCGCGGTCATGGCCGCCATGTTCGTGGTGGCGGTGACCATCCCGGAAGCCTTCGACGACCTGCCCGGCGGGCTCTCCGGACCGGTGGTCTTCGCCGCCTGCTACCTCGTCGTCCGGGTGCTGCACCTGGTCATCTACTGGCACGCCGCGCGCGGCGACGAGGGGTTGCGCCGACAGTTGCTGCGGGCGGCGCTGCCCATGCTGGGCGGGGCGGTGCTGCTCTTCTCCGCCGCGTTGCTGCCGCAGCAGCTCAGCGACGACCCGGCCCGGATCTCCGGCATCCGTACGGCGCTGTGGGTGCTCGCGCTGGCCGTGGACTACGGCGGCATCATGCTGATCGGCGCGGACGGCTGGCGGATCTTCTCGGCGGCGCACTGGACCGAGCGGCACGGCCTGATCGTCATCGTGGCGCTGGGAGAGTCGCTGATCGCCATCGGCGTCGGCGTCACGCACCTGCCGATCTCCTGGCCGATCATCGTCGCGTCCGCGCTTGCCCTCACCGTGACCGCCGCGCTGTGGTGGGCGTACTTCGACGTGGTCGCCATCGCGGCGGAGCAGGTGCTGCACCGGGCCGAGGGCGCGGCCCGCGCCGCGCTGGCCCGGGACTCGTACACCTACTTGCACCTGCCGATGGTGCTCGGCATCATCCTGCTCGCACTCGGCTTCAAGAAGGTGCTGTCGTACGTCGGCGACGGCGCCGAGCACGACCTCACCGACCCGCTGCACGGCCTGGGCCTCTACGCCCTCTACGGCGGGGTGGCGCTCTACCTGCTCGCGCACCTCGGCTTCCGGCTGCGCAGCATGGGTTCGGTCAACTGGCCGCGGGCGGCGGCCGTGCTGCTCCTGGTCGGCCTCGTGCCGCTGGCCGACCGCCTGCCGGCGCTGGCCGCACTCGCGATGCTCGCCGCCGTCTGCGTCGGCATGGTGGTGGCCGAGACGCTGCTCTTCGGCGAGGCGCGGCGCGCCCTGCGGGAGGCGGCGCTGACCTCGCACGGCGCCGGGGCCGAACCCGGCCACTGACCGGCCCTGGGCGCGGGGCCCGGCCGCCGACCCCGGCCGGCCACCCGACCTGGCCGGTCACCGACGCGGCGCGGTCACCGCGGTGCCGGCCCGGCACCTCGGTGACCGGGCCGGACGGGCTCCGCCGATCCGGTCCCCGGGCGCCGCGTCGGCTGAAACACTGCCCTGGTGGAGAGCACGGGCGGCGTCCGGTGGCCGCGCGGGATCCGGCCGAGCGCGCCGGGTTCCCGCACCACCCGGCTCGAACTCTTCTACGACCTCGTCTTCGTCTTCGCCTTCCTCAACGTCACCACGGCGACCGCCGGCAACCCGACCGTCCGCGGGCTGGTCCAGTGCCTGGTGGTGCTCGCCCTGCTCTGGTGGTGTTGGAGCGGCTTCGCGGCCCTGGGCAACGTGGTCCGCACCGACCAGGGGGTCGCGCCGCTGGTCGGCTTCGCCGCCTCGGCCGCCGTCTTCGTGCTCGCGCTGACCCTGCCGAAGGCCTTCGTCGACCGGCCCGGCGGGCTGTCCGGCCCGGTGGTCTTCGCCATCTGCTACTTCCTGGTCCGCGCGTCGGAGGTGACGATCTTCCTGTGGTTGGCCCGCGCCGACCGGGAGGTGCGCCGGCGGACGCTGCCGTTCGTGCTCCCGGTGCCGGTGGCGACGGCGCTTCTCCTCACCGCCGCGCTCCTGCCGCAGCGGCTCCTCGACGGCACGGCCGAGCAGCTGTTCCGGCTGGCGTTGTGGCTCGTCGCCCTCGGCGTCGAGTACGGCGCCGGCGCGACCCTGCACGGCGCCGGGTGGACGGTGCTCTCGGCGGGACACTGGGCGGAACGGCACGCCCTGATCATCATGGTGGCGCTCGGCGAGTCGATCATCGCGCTCGGCCTCGGGCCCGGTACCACCGCCGGGCTCCCGCTGACCTGGCCGGTGATCATCGCGGCGGTCCTCGGCGTGGCGGTGGTCGCGGCGCTGTGGTGGGCGTACTTCGACACCCTCGCCCTCGCCATGGAGCAGGCGCTGCACCGCACCCGGGAGCCCCGTGCCCGCGCCGCGTTGGCCCGGGACGCCTACACGTTCCTGCACCTGCCGCTGATCGCGGGCGTGATCCTCTTCGCCCTGGGGCTCAAGGGGCTGATCTACGAGGGGGCCGACCCGACGACCCCGAGCTGGGGGGTGCCGCTGCCCGGGTTCGACCTGCTGGCCCTCTACGGCGGGGTCGCGCTCTACCTGGTCACGTTGATCCTGCTCGGGCGGCGGGTGCTGGGCGCGCCCCGGTGGCCGTCGGCCGCCGGGGTGGCGCTCCTCGTCGCGCTGGTCCCGATCGCCGGTCGACTGCCGGAGCTGGTGGCGCTGGCCGTGCTGGCGGTGGCCATCGTGGCGGCGGTCGCGGCGCAGACGGCCGTCGACACCCCGCGCCGGCGGCACGTACGCCAGGTGGCACTGGAGGAGCAGGTCGCCTCCGAGGCCGAGCAGACGAGGTGGCGGGGACAGCACCTGTGACGGCCGGTGGCCCGTGCCCGACCGGGCACGGGCCACCGGCGCGCCGTGCTCAGAGTTCGGCGAGCGTGCCGGCGTACATCTTCTCGATCTCGGCGGCGAAGTTGCTCTCCACGCCGCGGCGCTTGATCTTCAGCGACGGGGTGATCTCGCCGTCCTCGATGGTCAGGTCGCGCGGCAGGATCGCGACCTTCTTGATCGTCTCCCAGCGGTTGAGCTTGGCGTTGAGCTCCGCCACGTACTCCTCGACCATGGCCTGCGCCTCCGGCGAGGCGACGATGTCGGCGTAGTCGCGGCCCTCCAGCGGGGTGCCGGCGGCCCAACCCCTGATCGCGTCCGGGTCCAGCGTGACCAGCATGGTGCAGTAGTTGCGGGCCTGGCCGATCACCACGGCCTGCGACGTGTACGGGCAGGTCGCCTTGAACATCCCCTCGATGTGCGAGGGCGCGATGTACTTACCGCCCGAGGTCTTGACCAGGTCCTTCTTCCGGTCGGTGATCTTCAGGTAGCCGTCGGCGTCCAGGGTGCCGATGTCACCGGTGCGGAAGAAGCCGTCCTCGGTGAACGCGGCCGCGGTCTCCTCGGGCAGGTTGTGGTAACCGCGCATCACCGGCCGGCCGCGGACCAGGATCTCGCCGTCGGTGTCGATCCGGCACTCCAGGTCGCCCATCGCCTTGCCGACGGTGCCGATCCGCAGCCCGTCCGGTGGGTTGACGAAGTTGCCGGCGCTGGTCTCGGTGAGGCCGTAGCCCTCGGAGATCGGCAGGTTCGCGGCGGCGAAGAAGGTGGCGATCTCCGGACTGAGCGGGGCGGCGCCGGAGACGAGCACCCGGATCCGGCCGCCGAGACGGGCCTGCAGCTTGCTGAAGACCAGCTTCTCGGCCACCGCGTACTTGAGCCGCAGCCCCGCCGGGACCGGCTTGCCGGCCTGCTCCAGGGCGACCTTCTCCTTGCCGACCCGCACGCCCCAGGCGAAGATCTTCGCCTTCGCGCCGCCGCCGGCCTGCGCGGTGGTCACCGCCTTGTTGTAGACCTTCTCGAACACCCGGGGGGCGCCGCACATCAGCGTCGGCCTGATCACCGCGAGCAGCTCGACCAGCTTGTCCACCCGACCGTCGACGTACGTCGGCAGGCCCACGTGGATCGCCCCGCAGAGCAGCGTCTTGCCGAACGAGTGGGACAGCGGGAGCCAGAGGTACTGCAGGTCGTCGTCGCGGAGGAGCCCGAGCTCGGCCTGCGCCACGCCCTCCCAGCACCAGCCGCCGTGCAGCAGCTCCACGCCCTTCGGCCGCCCGGTGGTGCCCGAGGTGTAGATCAGGGTGGCCAGGTGGTCGGGGCCGATCCCGGCGACCAGCATCTCGATCAGGTCGGGCTCGGCGGCCAGTGCCCGCGCGCCCCGCTCCTCCAGCTCGGCGAGGGTGAGCTGCGGGACGGCGGCGGACGGGTCGGCGGCGCCGTCGAAGAGCACCACGTGGGTCAGGGCCGGCAGGTCCGCCCCGGCGAGCTTGGCGGCCTGGGTCGGGTTCTCGGCGAAGACCACGCGGGAGCCCGAGTCGGCGATGATGTAGGTCGCGTCCTCCGGCTCGGTGGTGGGGTAGACGGTGGTGGTCGCCCCGCCGGCACACATGATGCCGAGGTCGGCGAGCACCCATTCGAGCCGCGTGTTGGCGAGGATCGCCACCGGATGCTCCTGGCCGACCCCGAGCCCGTGCAGCCCGGCGGCGATCGCCTTGGCGCGACGGGCCACCTGGTCCCAGGTCAGCCAGACCGGCCCGGAGTCGTCGGGGGCCGGGTGGGCGAAGGCGTCGCGGTCGGGGGAGGCCGCCACGCGCTTGAGGAACATGTCAGGGATGGAGCGGTACGGTACATCGAGAGCCATCGCTGTAGCCGCCTTCGGGGGTGGAGGCGTGACGGTCGTCACGTCGGTGTTCGTTACCGAAGAGTATTGCCTGCGCCGGGGCGTCGGCCAGCCCCCGGCGATCACGGCTGGGCCACGTCCCGTGACGTGGAACGCCGTCAGGCGTACCGGGCGGCCCGCAGCGACCAGTCGTAGGTGGCCCGGATCCAGTTGCGCCGCGCGGTCACCGCCGGCCGCAGGCTGTCGTCGCCGGTCGCCAGCAGCGCCGTCTCCGTCGCCAGGTACGCCGCCAGGGCGTCGTTGAAGCGGTCGGCCGCGGCCCGCAGGGCCGACGACTCGTCGCCGCCGGTGCTGCCGGCCGCGATGACGGCGACCAGGTTGTGCCCGTCCGGCTGGGCGGCGGCCTCCTTGCCGTACGAGAAGACGTCGTTGCACCAGCAGACCAGGTCGGCGGCGAGCAGGTCGAGCGTGACCAGCGCGGGCGCGGCGCGGTCGGCCGCCCCCGGCTGCCCCCCGGAGGCCAGTTCGGTGAGGGTGAAGCTGGGGCGCACCGCGCCGGTGTGCCGGCGCATCTGGACGTACTCGGCCAGCTCCGGCACCCGGCCGTGCTCCCGGTTCGCGGCCTCCCAGAGCAGCGCCAGCAGGTACTCCCGCACCTCGCTGACGAAGCGCAGCAGCGCTGCGGGCGTCCCGGCGGCGCGGACCCGCCGGCACAGGTCGGCCAGCGCCTCGCCGAGCGGCCCCGCGGCGGCGGGCCCCCCGGCCGGTTCGCCGTGCCGGTCCAGGACGTCCAGCAGGGCCGCGACCGTCGGCGCCAGCCGGGTGGGGGCGTCGCCGAGGCCGTCCTCGTCGCACGCGTCGTCCACCACGAACAGCCAGGAGACGAGGTCGGTGAGCAGGCGTAGCCGGTCGACCGGCCCCTCGGGGCAGGCCCGCCCCGCCAGCCCGGCGGCGTCGGCCCGGCGCAGCCGGCGCAGTCGGTGCCCGTTAGTGATCAGGCCGTGCCCGAGTGCCCAGTCGGTGCTCTCCTGCGCCACCTGATCGGTGGCGTCGTGCCGGCGCGCGGGGAAAGGGGGTTCCCGCAGCGCCGAGACCGCAAAGGTCCGCATGGTTTCCCCTGTCACCCGTCCCGGGCGGGACGGCGCGGGACAGCGTACGGGAGCGGGGATCGGCGGCGATCGTTGGGGGAGTGCCCGTTCAGATCTGTCTGTGACCGTTTCCGTGCAGTCCGTCACATGCCCAGGTGGGCGTTGCGGAGCCGATCGGCCAACGCCGCCGGCCCGTCGATCTGCACCCGGGCCACCCGCTGGCGGCCGGAGAGGAACAGGACCAGCTCGCCGGGCGCGCCGACCACCCGCACCGGCTCGCCGCCCCGGCCGACGGAGAGCTCGCCGTAGCCCGGCGCCTGCACGAAGACGTCGGCCGGGAACCGGCGCAGCGCCAGCCGGGCCAGCCCGGCGGCACGCCGCCACAGCGCCGCCTGGAGCCGGGCCGCCAGGTCGCGCGGGAGCCAGCCCGGGCGGGCGCGGCGCACGTCCTCGTGGTGGATGAAGAACTCCATCGTGTTGGTCAGCTCGTCGGTCACCGGGTTGCTGACCGGGCTCCACACCGGTGGCCGGCGCACCTGCTCGACGAGGCGGGGCCAGGGGCGCGCCGCGATGCGCCGACGCACCCGCTCGGCGTAGCCGCGCAGGGGCGGCAGCAGGATGCCGCCGGCGGCGTCGGGGCGGCGTTCCCGCAGCACCAGGTGGGCGGCGAGGTCGCGGGTCGTCCACCCCTCGTTGACCGTCGGCGCGTCCGGTCCCAGCGAGAGCATCAGGTCGGCGAGCGCCTCGCGCTCCGATCGGGCGTACCGCGGCATGTCACCGATCGTAGGCGCGGAGGCACCCGTCGGCGCGCCCGACGCGGGCGGGCCGCGTCCGTGACGGCGGACATACCGGCCCGGGGCGGCGGAGCTGGCCCCGACCGGTAAGGATGAGGGAGATAATTGCGGCTTACGGCGGGGGAGAGTGTGACGAGCAAGGCAGGTCGGGACGTGCTCTGGCGGGGGTTGGCCGTCCTCGGGAGGGCGATCCGGGAACAACCGCGGATCTTCGCGGTCGCGGTGACCGGCAGCGTGCTCTTCGGCGCCATGACGGTGGCCAGCGCCTTCGTGGTGGGCGCGGTGGTCGGTGACGTGGTGGTCCCGGCGATCGAACGGGGCTCGGTCGGGGTCGGTGCGCTCGCCCTGGCCGCCGCCGCGCTGTTCGGCATCAGCGTGCTGCGGGTGGCCGGCATCTTCGGCCGCCGGCTGGGCGCGGGTTACATGCAGTACCGCCTCCAGGCCGCCTACCGGCGCCGGGTCACCCGGCGTTACCTGGAGCTGCCGCTGGCCTGGCACCACCGCAACGCCACCGGCACGCTGCTGTCGAACGCCAACTCCGACGTCGAGGCGGCCTGGCACCCGATCGCGCCGCTGCCGTTCGCGGTCGGCACGCTGGTGATGCTGGTCGGCGCGGTGGCCTCGCTCTTCGTCACCGACTGGGCGCTGGCCCTCGTCGGCCTGGCCGTCTTCCCGGCGCTCTTCGCGCTCAACGTCGCCTACTCCCGCCGGATGGCCCCCCGCCAGGCCCGGGCCCAGCGGCTGCGCGCCGAGGTCAGCGGCATCGCCCACGAGAGCTTCGACGGCGCCCTGGTGGTCAAGACGATGGGCCGCGAGGCCCAGGAGACCGACCGGTTCGCCGCCCGGGCCGGCGAGCTGCGCGACGCGCTGGTGTCGGTCGGCCGGCTGCGCGGCGTCTTCGACCCGGTGCTGGAGACGCTGCCCAGCCTCGGCACCCTCGCCGTGCTGGTGGTGGGCACCTTCCGGCTGCGGCAGGGCGCGATCAGCGTCGCCGAGCTGATCAGCGTCGCCTTCCTCTTCACCGTGCTGGCCTTCCCCGTCCGGGCCATCGGCTGGGTGCTGGCCGAGCTGCCGCGCAGCGTCGCCGGCTGGGACCGGGTCCGCCGGGTGCTCGACGCCACCGGCGAGATGGCGTACGGCGACACGACGCTCGACCCCGACGACCCCCGCCCGGCCACCCTCACCTTCGCCGGCGTCCGGTTCGGCTACGAGCCCGCCGAGGCGCACCTGCCCGGCACCGAGGTGCTCGGCGAGGTCTCCTTCACCGTGCCCGCCGGCAAGACCGTCGCCCTGGTCGGGCCGACCGGCGCCGGCAAGTCCACGATCGCCGCGCTGGCCGTGCGGCTGGTGGACCCCCGCGCCGGCACGGTGTGCCTGGACGGGGTCGACGTCCGCCGGCTCACCGCCGCGTCGCTGGCCGGCACCGCCGCGCTCGTCGCCCAGGTGCCGTTCGTCTTCGACGACACGGTGCGGGCCAACATCACCCTGGACCGGCCGGGCATCGGCGACGACGACGTCTGGGCCGCGCTGCGGCTGGCCGAGGCGGACGGCTTCGTCGCCGCCCTGCCCGACGGTCTCGACACGAGGGTCGGCGAACGGGGCACCTCGCTCTCCGGCGGCCAGCGGCAGCGGCTCACCCTGGCCCGCGCGCTCGCCGGCCGGCCCCGCCTGCTGGTCCTCGACGACGCGACCAGCGCCGTCGACCCGCGGGTGGAGGCCGCCATCCTGGCCGGGCTGCGCTCCTCCGCCGGCGAGCCCGGCGCGCCCGCCGCGTCGATCCTGGTGGTCGCCTACCGGCAGGCCACCATCGCGTTGGCGGACGAGGTGGTCTACCTGGAGCAGGGTCGGGTGGTCGCCCGCGGCACGCACGCCGAGCTGCTCGCCACCGTGCCCGGCTACGCCGACCTGGTCACGGCCTACGAGCAGGCCGAGGTCGACCCCGCCGGGGACGAGACGTACGACGAGGTCGCCCCGCTGAGCTCGGGCCTGGAAATCGAGGTGGACCGGTGAGCGTGAGGAGTGCAGCGGAGCGGAGCCCCGCAGTCGCGAACGAGAGGCGGGCCCGGTGAGCGCGAGGAGTGCAGCGGAGCGGAGCCCCGCAGTCGCGAACGAGAGGCGGGCCCGGTGAGCGCGACCACGACCACGAGCAAGGCGGCGTCGGCCGAGACGGCCGAGGAGACCGAGACGACCTGGCAGACGCTGCGGCGGGGGCTGGCGCTCTCCCCGGAGCTGCGGGTCGGCCTCGCCGGCACGCTGGGCCTGGCCCTGGTCTACATGGTCGGCCGGGCGGCCGTGCCGGTGGCCGTGCAGCAGGGCATCGACAACGGCATCGTCGGCGGCCTCGACCTGACCGTGGTCTGGACGGTGGTCGCCGCCACCGCCGCGGTGCTGGTGGTGACCACCGTCTGCGGTTACCTGATGATGCGCCGGCTCTTCACGGTCAGCGAGACCGCGCTGGCCAACGTGCGGGTGCGGGCGTTCCGGCACGTGCACGACCTGTCCATGCTCCACCAGCAGTCCGAGCGGCGCGGTTCGCTGGTGTCCCGGGTGACCAGCGACGTCGACCAGATCACCCAGTTCCTCCAGTGGGGCGGCGTGATCCTGGTGATCAACCTCGGCCAGCTGGTGGTCACCACGCTGGTCATGCTGGCGTACTCCTGGCAACTGACCCTCGTCGTCTACGCCGCCTTCCTGCCCGCCGTGCTGGTGATCCGGCTGTTGCAGCGCCGCCTCGCCGGTGCGTACGGGGTGGTCCGGCAGCGCACCGGGGCGCTGCTCGGCGCGATCGGGGAGAGCGTGGTCGGCGCGCCGGTGATCCGGGCGTACGGGATCGCCGGGCGGACCGCCCGCCGGCTCGACGAGGCGATCGACGGACAGCGGCGGGCCCAGCAGCGGGCGATCAGGATCAGCATCATGGGCAGCTCGGTCGGCGAGCTGGCCGCCGGGTTGGCCCTGGCCGGCGTGGTGGTGCTGGGGGTGGTCCTCGGCGCCGACCGCACCCTGAGCGTCGGCGAGGTGACCGCCTTCCTCTTCCTGGTCACGCTCTTCATCCAGCCGGTGCAGATCGCCACCGAGGTGCTCAACGAGGCGCAGAACGCCATCGCCGGCTGGCGCCGGGTGCTGGACGTGCTGGACGTCGCGCCGGACGTCGCCGACCCGGGCGAGCAGGGGCGCGAGCTGCCGGCCGGCCCGCTGGACATCCGCTTCGCCGGGGTGGGCTTCGCCTACCCGGGCGGCCCGCCCGTGCTGCACGACATCGACGTGGAGATCCCGGCGAAGAGCCGGGTGGCGGTGGTCGGCGAGACCGGCAGCGGCAAGACCACGTTCGCCAAGCTGCTCACCCGGCTGATGGACCCGACGGCCGGCCAGGTGCTGCTCTCCGGGGTGCCGCTGGAGCAGGTGCGGTTCGCCTCGTTGCGCTCCCGGGTGGTGATGGTGCCGCAGGACGGCTTCCTCTTCGACGCCACGGTGGCGGAGAACGTCCGCTTCGCCCGTCCCGAGCTGACCGACGAGCAGCTCGCCGCGGCCTTTACCGAGCTGGGACTGGCGGACTGGCTGGACGGGCTGCCGTCGGGCCTGCACACCCCGGTGGGGGAGCGGGGCGAGGCGCTGAGCGTGGGGGAGCGGCAGCTGGTCGCGCTGGCCCGCGCGTACGTGGCCGACCCGGACCTGCTGGTGCTGGACGAGGCGACCAGCGCGGTCGACCCGGCCACCGAGGTGCGGCTGCAACGCACCCTGGACGCGGTGACCCGGGGGCGCACCACCCTCGCCATCGCGCACCGGCTCTCCACCGCGCAGTCCGCCGACGAGGTGATCGTGGTGGACCGGGGCCGGATCGTGCAGCGCGGCCCGCACGACGAGCTGGTCCGCGACCCGGAGTCCATCTACGGCCTGCTCTACGCCTCCTGGCTGGAGCAGACCCGCTGAACGGACCCGGCCGGGCCCGGCCGGCGCGCCGTGAGGCGCCCGCCGCGGCCCGGCCGGGGGCGTCGGCCGGTCAGCGGGAGTAGAACTCCACCACGAGCTGCTCGTCGCAGAGCACCGGGACCTCGTGTCGGGCGGGCTCGCGCAGCAGCGTGGCGCGCAGCTCGGGCAGCTCCACCGACAGGTACGGCCGGGCCGGGCCCTCGGCCGCGTTGGCGCCGGCCGCGGCGAGCTGGAACGGCGCCGACGCGCGGCTGCGCTCGCGCACGGCCACCACCTGTCCCGGCCGCAGCCGGTACGACGGGCGGTCGACCTTGCGCCCGTCGACGGTGAAGTGGCCGTGCGCGACCAGTTGCCGGGCCTGGTAGATGCTGCGGGCCAGCCCGGCCCGGTGCACCACCGCGTCGAGCCGCCGCTCCAGGAGGGCGACCAGGCTCTCGCCGGTCTTGCCCGCGCCCCGGGCGGCCTCGTCGAACGCGCGGCGCAGCTGGGTCTCGCTGACGTTGTACTGGTGGCGCAGGCGCTGCTTCTCCAGCAGCCGCACCTGGTAGTCCGAGGTCTTGCGGCGCTGCCGCCCGTGCACGCCGGGTGGGAAGGGGCGCCGTTCGAGGTACCGCACGCACTTGCGGGTGAGCGGGATGCCGAGGGCGCGGGAGAGCCGGGCCTTGGGCCTGGGGTGGTTCACGCTGGACGTCTCCGATCCGGTGCTCTAGTCTCCGAGTTAGGTAAGCCTAACCTATTAAGGAGGTCGTGCCATGCGGCCCAGCCCGGCGGAGATCGTCCGTACCCTCGTCGCCGGCCGGTTGCCCGGCCTGGCCCACGTCGCGCACCGGCCCGGCCCGCACCAGGTGCGGCACGTGACCGACCCGGACGGGCGGGTGCTGCTGCTGGTGCCGGTGGTCAGCGACCTCGCCGCCGCCCTGCGGCCCGCCGACGGCGAGTCCGACGTCGCGCTGGTGCTGGACGTGCTCGACCTGCCACCCGCCGCCGGCGCCCCGAGCCTCGGCCGGGCCTGGGTCTCCGGCTGGGCGACCCGCCTGGACGGCGCGGAGGAGCGTCGCGCCGCGCTGGACTTCGCGGCGGTGGAGCCGACCGGCGACCTGCTCGACGTCGGCACCCGGTTCCGGCTGCACCGCTTCGAGGTGGTCGAGGCCCGCTGGGAGCGCGGCGACGCCGTCCGCCGGATCGACCCCACGGCGTACGCCGAGGCCGAGCCGGATCCCCTGCACCCGGTCGAGGCGGGGCTGCTGGCCGACCTCGCCGAGCACCACGCCACCGAGGTGGCCGGCTACCTGCGCCGGCAGCTCGGCCTGCCCGAGACCGGCCCCGACAGCGCGCCCCGGGTGGTCCGGATCGACCGGTACGGCCTGCTGGTCGCCCACGGCCGGCCCGGCGCGCGCCGCCGCGCCCGCCTGGCCTTCCCGCGCCCGCTGGCCGGCCGGGAGGAGCTGGCCCGTCTCCTGCACCCGCTGCTCTGCCGCCACGCCGCCGCCCGGCACGCCGACCACGCCTGACCCGGCGGGCCCTCGGGAGGGCGCGGGTCAGCCCGGGAAGACGTCGGCGAGGTCGCCGGTCAGGTAGCGCTGCACCGTCGGGCCGACCGCCGCGACGAGCGTCTCCGGGGCGGCCGAGGCGACCGGCTCCAGCCGGACCACGTGCCGCATCATGGCCAGCCCGATCATCTGGCTGGCCACCAGCGAGCCCCGCAGCGGCAGCTCGGCCGGGTCGACGTCGAGCTGGTCGAGGACCCTGCGGAGCACCTGGCTGACCAGGAACTCCCGCAGCAGCCGGGCGGTCCACTCGTTGCTCAACGCGGAGCGCAGCAGCGCCACTCCGGCCGTGCCGGCCGGGGAGTCCCAGACGCCGAGGAAGGTGCGCACCAGCCGCTCCCCGATGCCCTCCCGGTCGCCGGCGAGCACCTTGGGCAGCAGCTCGCCCGGGTCGACCGGCGCCTGCATCGCGGCCAGGAAGAGCTGGTCCTTGCTGCCGAAGTAGTGGTGTACCAGGGCCGGGTCCACCTGCGCGGCGGCGGCGATGGCGCGGATCGAGGCCGCGTCGAACCCGCGCTCGGCGAAGGCGGCGCGGGCCGCGCCGAGGATCGCCTGCCGGGTGTCCGGGTTGCCGGGTCGCCGTCCGGTCCGCCGTGCCATCGCCGCCCTTCGCTCCGTCGTCTCCGGCGCCGTCAGCCGCTGCGCCGCCGCAGGGTGGCCGCCGCGAGCACCAGCGCCAGGACCGCCGCGCCGGCGACCACCGCCACGTCCCGCCACATGGTGCCGGTCGGCTCGGCGTTGGCGCCCACCTCCTGCAGCGCCTCGACGGCGTACGACAGGGGGAGCGCGTCGCTGACCGCCTGCAACCAGCCGGCCATCTCGCCCCGGGGCACGAACAGCCCGCAGAGCAGGAACTGGGGCACCACCACGACCGGCATGAACTGTACGGCCTGGAACTCGGTGCGGGCGAAGGCGCTGCACAGGAGCCCGAGCGCGACCGCGAGCACCGCGTTCAGCGCGGCGATCATGATCACCAGACCGCTGCTGCCGGCCGTGTCCAGGTCGAAGACCCCGTACGCCACGGCGGCCGCGATGACGGCCTGGACGACCGCCGCCAGCCCGAACGCGATGCCGTAGCCGAAGAGCAGGTCGAGCTTGCCGAGCGGGGTGGTGAGCAGCCGCTCCAGCGTCCCGGTGGTGCGCTCGCGCAGCATCGCGATGCTGGTCACCAGGAACATGATCACGAAGGGGAAGAAGCCGAGCAT
Source organism: Micromonospora sp. URMC 106 (assembly GCF_051386395.1). Lineage (NCBI taxonomy): Bacteria > Bacillati > Actinomycetota > Actinomycetes > Micromonosporales > Micromonosporaceae > Micromonospora > Micromonospora sp. URMC 106. The sequence continues at coordinate 9,719 of NZ_JBPQTP010000010.1, read as the reverse complement.
CACCAGGGCGACCCGGTCGAACACCGAGGGCTGCCCCGGCGGGGCGGGCTGGTCGACGTACATGAAGTAGACCAGGGCGAGCAGCGCCGACGGCACCGCCACCAGCAGTGCCACGGTGCGTCGGTCGTGCCGCAGCTGCCGCAGGATGCGGCCGGTGGTGGCGGCGAGGATCCGGGGGTTCACGACGCCTCCCGTCCGGCGGTGTCCGCCTCGCTCGCCCTGATCAGCCGCAGGAACGCCTCGTCCAGGTCGTCGACGCCGGCGGCGGCGCGGACCGCGTCGGGGGTGTCGTCGGCGATCAGCCGCCCCTCGCGGATCAGCAGCAGCCGGTCGCAGCGGGCCGCCTCGTCCATCACGTGGCTGGAGACCAGCAGGGTGGTGCCGGCGGCGGCCATGGCGTGGAACCGGGCCCAGAGGTCGGCCCGCAGGACCGGGTCCTGGCCGACGGTCGGCTCGTCGAGGACGACCAGTTCCGGCTCGCCGACCAGCGCGCAGGCCAGCGAGGCGCGGCTGCGCTGCCCGCCGGAGAGGGTGCCGACCAGCTGGCCGGCCGCCCCGGCGAGCCCGACGTCGGCGACCGCCCGGTCGGCGTCGGCCCGGCCCCGGCCGTGCAGGGCGGCGAAGTAGCGCGCGTTCTCCCGCACCGTCAGGTCGGCGTAGACGCTGGGCGCCTGGGTGAGGTAGCCGACCCGGCGGCGCAGCTCCGGCGCCCCGGCGGGCCGCCCCAGCACGGTGACGGAGCCGGCGCCGACGACCTGCACCCCGACGACCGCGCGCATCAGGGTGGTCTTGCCGCTGCCGCTGGGCCCGAGCAACCCGGTGACCTCGCCGCGCGGCACGGTCGCGGTGACGCCGTGCAGCACCCGCCGCCCGCCCCGGTCGACGACCAGGTCCCGGACGGCGATCGCCTCCTCCATGGCCCACCTCCCCGCGAAACTCAACACTCGATGAACTCAACGCTAGATGAGATGTTCCCCGGCGCGCAACGGTTGACTTCGCGTGTACTCGAACTGGGAGTCTGGACGGCGTGGACATCAGCACGCTGGAGACGACCCTCACCGTCGGCGAGGCGGCCGAGCGGGTCGGCCTGACCACCTACACGCTGCGGTGGTACGAGCAGGAAGGGCTGGTCGCCCCGGTCGGGCGCGACTCGGCCGGGCGCCGCCGCTACACCGAGCGGGACGTCGACTGGCTGTTCCTGCTCACCCGGCTGCGCCGCACCGGCATGCCGGTCCGGGACATGCGCCGCTACGCCGAACTCGCTCGGCAGGGCGACGGCACCCTGGCGGCCAGACGGGCGCTCTTCGAGGCGCACCGCGCCCGCGTGCTGAACCGGATGGCCGAGTTGGAGGAGGATCTGAAGGTGCTGGACTACAAGATCGACCACTACCGCCGCGCGGAGCGATGCTCATGATCCGCCGGCGACTGGGCGCGACCGGGCCAGAGGTCTCGGCGATCGGGCTGGGCTGCATGGGGATGAGCTTCGCCTACGGCGCGGCCGACGACGCCGAGTCGACCCGGACCCTGCACCGGGCGCTCGACATCGGCGTGAACCACCTGGACACCGCCGACATGTACGGCTGGGGCCGCAACGAGGAACTGCTCTCGCCGGTGGTGACGGCGCGCCGCGACGAGGTCTTCCTGGCCACCAAGTTCGGCAACCGGACGCACGGCGACGGCACCGGCGGCACCGCCGGCCCCGGCGCGTACGTGGACAGCAGCCCCGCCTGGGCGCGCGAGGCGTGCGACGCCTCCCTGCGCCGGCTCGGGGTGGACGTCATCGACCTGTGGTACCTGCACCGGCGTGACCCCGGCACCCCGATCGAGGACACCGTCGGCGCGATGGCCGAGCAGGTCGCCGCCGGCAAGGTGCGCCACATCGGCCTGTCCGAGGTGAGTCCGGCGACCCTGCGCGCGGCGCACGCGGTACACCCCGTGACCGCGGTGCAGATGGAGTACTCGCTGTTCAGCCGGGACGTCGAGGCCGAGATGCTGGCCACCTGCCGGGAGCTGGGGGTGGCGCTGGTCGCGTACTCGCCGGTGGGGCGGGGGCTGCTGACCGGGACGATCACGAGCCGGGAGCAGCTCGCCGCCGGCGACTGGCGCGCCGCGGCGCCGCGCTTCGCCGAGGCCAACCTCGACGCCAACCTGAAGCTGGTCGGCGAGGTGCGCGCGGTGGCCGACGAGATCGGCTGCACGCCGGCCCAGGCCGCCCTGGCCTGGCTGCTCGCCCAGGGTGACGACGTCTTCCCGATCCCCGGCACCCGGCGAGCGCACCGGCTGGAGGAGAACGCGGCGGCGGCCGACATCCGGCTCACCGCCGAGCAGCGGTCCCGGCTGGGCGGGGCGGTGCCGCCGGGCGCCGTGGCGGGCGAACGGTACCCCGAGGCGTCGATGAGGTTCGTCGGGCATTAGCCTTCGGACCGGACACCAGGTCCGCCAACGGGCATTGCGCGCCGATCGGGCGTACGGCACGATGGCGCCGTGGGTCACGCTCCGTCACCGGACGAGGGGTTCCTCCGCGCATGGACCGCCCGGCTGCGGGCCGGCGCCGAGCAGCCCGTGGTCGGCATCATGCTGCGCGGCAGCCACGCCCGGCGCGCCGCCACCCCACACAGCGACGTCGACGTCGACGTGCTGCTCGGCGGCGCCCCGTACGCCGCCCGCCACGCCTACCTGACGGAGCACGCGGGGCGGCTGACCCACGTCTCGGTGGCCGCCCGCGACGTGCGCTCCTGGCTGACCCGGCTCGGCGAGCCGGCGGACTGGGCGTTCGGGCTGCCGGTGACCGCGCCGGCCCGGCTGCTCTGGGCGGACCCGCACTGGCGGGTCCGCATCGACCTGCCGGTGCTGTGCCAGCCGGCCGGCGAGCCGCAGTTGGAGGAGCTGATCGCCACCCTCGGCAAGGTGGCCGGCGCGCGGGACGCCGACGACCACCTCGGCGTCCGGCTGGCCGCCGCCGACCTGGCCCGGCTCTGCCCGTCCGTGCTGCGGCCGGCCAACCCGACGGTGCGGGTGGTGTCCCGCCGGGCGGCCTTCGCCGCCGCCCTCGACCTGCCGGTGGCGCCGCCGAACTACCGGGAGGACATGCTGCTCTGCCTCGGGCTGCGCCCCGGCTCCGTCGGGCAGGTCTACGCGGCGGCGGCCCGCCTGGTCGCCGGCGCCCTGCCCCTGATCCGCCCGTACGCCGCCGAGATCGCCGCGACCGCCGGCGCGGAGCTGGCCGACGCCCTGGTCGACGGCCGGCTGGACCGCCACGTCGACCAGTTGACCCGGCCCGCCGGCGCGCCGCCGCGCCCCCGGCGGGAGCCGTCGCCGGTGCCCGCCCCGCGTGCGGGACAATGGGTCACTGTGCCCGTACCTGACGCGCCGGTGACCGGCGCCCACCCCAGCCCGCAGGAGCCCGCGGCCGGCCCGGCCCGTGCGTCCCGGCTCGACCCGGCCATCGCCGCCCGGCTGCGCCGCACCCCCGACGGCCTGGTGGCCGCGGTGGTCCGCCAGCACGACTCCGGCGAGGTGCTGATGGTCGCCTGGATGGACGACGAGGCGCTGCACCGCACCCTGACCACCGGGCGGGCCACCTACTGGTCGCGCAGCCGCCGCGAGTACTGGGTCAAGGGCGCCACCTCCGGGCACCACCAGTACGTCCGCTCCGTCGCCCTGGACTGCGACGGCGACGCGCTGCTGGTCGACGTCGACCAGGTCGGCGCGGCGTGCCACACCGGGCACCGCACCTGCTTCTTCACCGAACTGCCGGTCAGCGGGGAAGGGGCGCAGGCCCGGTGAGCGCGCAGCGCGCGGCGGCGCCGGGCGCCGCGACCGGATCCCGGTCCGACGGCGCGGTCAGCCCGGACGTCGCCACCTTCACCGAGCTGGCCGCCCGCTGGCGGGTCGTCCCGGTGACCCGGCGGCTGCTCGCCGACGCGGAGACGCCGGTCGGCGTCTACCGCAAGCTCGCCGGCGGACCGGGGACCTTCCTGCTCGAGTCCGCCGAGCAGGGGGTCGGCTCGGCCGGGCTGGCCTGGTCGCGGTACTCGTTCATCGGCGTGCGCAGCAGCGCCACGCTGACCGAGCGGGACGGCGCCGCGGTGTGGACGGGGCAGCCGCCGGCCGGCCTGCCCACCTCCGGCGACCCGGTCCGGGTGCTGCGCGAGACCGTCGACGCCCTCGCCGGCCCGGCCTGGGACGCGGCCAGCGGGATGCCGCCGCTGACCGGGGGCATGGTCGGCTACCTCGGCTACGAGCTGATCCGCCGGTTCGAGCGGCTGCCCGAGCTGACCGAGGACGACCTGGGCCTGCCCGAGCTGGGCATGATGCTCGCCGCCGACCTGGTGGTGCTGGACCACTACGACGGCTCGGCGATCCTGGTCGCCAACGCGATCCTGCCGCCGCTGGGCGAGCCCGACCGCGAGGCCCGGGTCGCGGCCGCGTACCACCACGCGGTCGGTCGGCTCGACGCGATGACCACCGCGCTGTCCCGGCCCATCCCGCCGATGGTCTCCACGGTCGACCGACCGCCGGCCGGCGAGGTGCGCAGCCGCACCCCCGAGGGCGGCTACCCGAAGGCCGTGGAGGCGGCCAAGGAGGCGATCCGGGCCGGCGAGTGCTTCCAGATCGTGCTCGCCCAGCGGTTCGAGCGGGACACGCACGCCGACCCGCTGGACGTCTACCGGGTGCTGCGCACGACGAATCCCAGCCCGTACATGTACCTGCTGCGCTTCGACGGTTTCGACATCGTCGGCTCCTCGCCGGAGGCGCACCTGAAGGTGACCACCGACGCCGACGGGCGGCGGCGCGCGTTGCTGCACCCGATCGCCGGCACCCGGCCGCGCGGCGGCACCCCGGAGGCCGACGCCCGGCTCGCCGCGGAGCTGCTCACCGACCCGAAGGAGCGGGCCGAGCACGTGATGCTGGTCGACCTGGGCCGCAACGACCTGGGCCGGGTGTGCCGCCCGGGCACGGTGGAGGTGCCGGAGTTCGCCACCATCGAGCGCTACAGCCACGTCATGCACATCGTCTCGACCGTGGTCGGCACCCTGCGCGAGGACCGCACGGCCTTCGACGCGCTCGCCGCGACCTTTCCGGCCGGCACGCTCTCCGGCGCCCCGAAGGTGCGCGCCATGGAGCTCATCGAGGAGCTGGAGCCGGTCCGCCGCGGCCTCTACGGCGGCACCGTGGGCTACTTCGGCTTCGGCGGCGACCTGGACATGGCGATCGCCATCCGGACCGCGCTGATGCGCGACGGGCGGGCCTACGTGCAGGCCGGAGCGGGGGTGGTGGCCGACTCCGACCCGGCCGCCGAGGACCAGGAGACCCGGAACAAGGCCGCCGCCGTGCTCGCGGCCATCGCCGCCGCCGAGACCCTGCGGCCCGCCCGATGACGGCCGCGGCGCCGCGCGGCGGCGAGCCGGCGACGGCCGCGGCGGCCGAGGCCGAGGAGCGCGCCCGGACGGTCGCGGGCCGGCGCGAGCTGACGTACGCGGTGCTGCTCTGCGTGGCCGGCGCGGGCCTGGCGCTGTGGGCGTCGACGCGCACCTGGGCGGTCGAGCTGACCGCCCGGCCCACCCCGCTGCCGCCGCTGCGCGACACGCGCACGGGCACCGACCTGCTGCCCTGGCTGCCGGCGCTGGCCCTGGTCGGGCTGGCCGGCGGCGGCGCGGTGCTCGCCACCCGGGGGCGGGCGCGGCGACTGCTGGGCGGGCTGCTCGCCGCGCTCGGCGCGGCGGTGGCGGCCGGTGGCGGCTACGGCCTGGTCGCCGCGTTCGACGGTGAGCTCAGCCGGCAGTGGCCGGCGCTGTGCCTGGTGGGCGGGGTGCTCGCCGTGGCGGGCGGGCTGCTGACGGCGCTGCGGGGCCGGCGCTGGCCGGCGATGGGCGCCCGCTACGAACGGCCGGCCCGGGGTGCCGGCGCGCCGGTCGCCCGGGACGCGGACGGCCGGGTCACCGGCCGGCGCACCACCGAGGCGTGGGACGCGCTGGACCGCGGCGAGGACCCGACGGTCAGCTGACGGGCTGGCGGGCCCGGGCGGCGGCGCGGGCCGCCGCCAGCTCCGCCACCAGGCGGTCGAGCTCGGCCCGCTGCTCGGCCCGGGCCCGGTCGGCGCAGACGGCCTCCCAGGCGTTGCCGCGCGCGGTCCGCATCCGCGCCTCGCCGACGACCGCGCGCTCGAGGGTGTGCACCACGCCGACGGCGAGCGACGCGACGGTACGCGAGAGGGTCGTCAGTCCGATGGTCTGGTGGGGCTCGACAGTGCTCATGATCGCCTCGCACGGAGATCGTCGGTGTCGGTGGGGTCGGGCGCGACATCGAGTCTGCCCGAGGACGATGCTGGCTGGCTCACGTTTCGCCGTGGTGACCGACACGTCAACTCTGCCTCCGGGGCCGCCACCAGGGAAAGGGCCGTTCGTCCTTGAGCTAGGTCACAGGGAGCGGCCGGGTTTCCCGCCACCGCGCGGAGCCGGGCGGCGACGGATAGGATCAGATCGATGCGTGAGGGGGGTGGGGGTGGCGCGTTCGGGTGACGAGCGTCGATGGGGTCGGTCGCCCTGCGTGACACCCCGTTCACCGGAAGTCGGCCATTATGCCGCAGCCCATCTCGTGAGGCACGCCATACCCCCGGCACCCGTCGCCAGGTGGCGCCCCCTAGCATCGGCCCATGACACCCGGAGAGGGGAGTCCGTTGGTGACTGCTGAGCATGCGCACGCGGAGGGGGACGAGGCCGGTCCGGCGGCGTCCGTAGGCGTGCTCGACGAGATCCTGGCCGGCGTGCGCGAGGACGTCGCGCGGCGACAGGAGCAGGTTCCGCTGGAGCGGATCCGCGAACTGGCCGCCGCCGCGCCGCCGCCGCTGGACGCGTACGCGGCCCTGCGCAAGCCGGGCGTCGCGGTGATCGCCGAGGTGAAGCGCTCCTCGCCGTCCAAGGGCCGGCTGGCCGAGATCGCCGACCCGGCCGACCTGGCCGGCGACTACGCCGCCGGCGGCGCGCGGGCGATCAGCGTGCTCACCGAGGGGCGGTGGTTCGGCGGCTCGCTCGACGACCTGGCCGCCGTCCGCGCCGCCGTGAACATCCCGGTGCTGCGCAAGGACTTCGTCGTCTCCAGCTACCAGGTGCACGAGGCCCGCGCGCACGGCGCCGACCTGGTGCTGCTGATCGTCGCCGCCCTGGAGCAGAACGCGCTCGTCGGCCTGCTGGAGCGGATCGAGTCCCTCGGCATGACCGCGCTGGTCGAGGTGCACGACGAGGAGGAGGCCGACCGGGCCCTGGAGGCCGGGGCCCAGGTGATCGGGGTCAACGCCCGCAACCTGCGTACCCTTGAGGTCGACCGCTCGGTGTTCGAGCGGATCGCGCCCGGCCTGCCCAGCAGCGTCGTCAAGATCGCCGAGTCGGGGGTGCGCGGCCCGCACGACCTCATCCGGTACGCCTCGGCGGGCGCCGACGCGGTCCTGGTCGGCGAGGGCCTGGTCACCCAGAAGAGCCCCCGCGAGGCGGTAGCCGAGCTGGTCAACGCCGGCAACCACCCGGCCACGCCCCGCCCGGTGCGCTGATCCGCGCCGGTTCGCCAGCACCGAGAGGACGATCCGATGAGTGAGCGCAGCGAGCGAACCATCAGGCTCAGCGCGGTGGTGCCTGATGGGGGCACGGAGCGAGACGGAGTGCCGGCATGAGCGCCGACGCGCTGGCCGCCCCGGCCGGTCCGCAGCCCGACTCCGCGGGTCACTTCGGCCGCTTCGGCGGTCGGTTCGTACCGGAGGCACTGGTCGCGGCGCTGGACGAGCTGGACGCCGCGCACCGCGCGGCGATGGCGGACGAGTCGTTCCGGGCCGAGTTCGCCAACCTGCTGCGCGACTACGCCGGCACCCCGTCGCTGCTCTACGCGGCCCAGCGGTTCTCCGCCAAGGTCGGCGCGCGCGTGCTGCTCAAGCGGGAGGACCTCAACCACACGGGGGCGCACAAGGTGCGCAACGTGCTCGGCCAGGCCCTGCTGACCCGGCGGATGGGCAAGCGGCGGGTGATCGCGGAGACCGGCGCCGGCCAGCACGGCGTCGCGACCGCCACCGCCGCCGCGCTCTTCGACCTCGACTGCGTGGTCTACATGGGCCAGGTCGACACCGAGCGGCAGGCGCTCAACGTGGCCCGGATGCGGATGCTCGGCGCCACCGTCGTGCCGGTCACCACCGGGTCGCGCACCCTCAAGGACGCGATGAACGAGGCGATGCGGGACTGGGTCGCCAACGTCGACGACACGCACTACCTCATCGGCACCGCCGCCGGCCCGCACCCGTTCCCGGCGATGGTCCGCGACTTCGTCCGGGGCATCGGCGACGAGGCGCGCCAGCAGTGCCTCGACCGCACGGGCGCGCTGCCGGACGCGGTGACCGCCTGCGTCGGCGGCGGCTCCAACGCGCTGGGCATCTTCCACGCGTTCGTCGGCGACGCCGACGTGCGGCTGTACGGCTTCGAGGCCGGCGGCGACGGGGTGGAGACGGGCCGGCACGCGGCCAGCATCACCGGCGGCTCCGCCGGCGTGCTGCACGGCACCCGCACCTACGTCCTGCAGGACTCCGACGGGCAGACCTGCGAGTCGCACTCGATCTCCGCCGGGCTGGACTACCCCGGCGTCGGGCCGGAGCACGCCTGGCTGCACGACACCGGGCGGGCCACCTACCTGCCCGTCACCGACGACGAGGCGATGGCCGCGTTCGAGCTGCTCTGCCGCACCGAGGGCATCATCCCGGCGATCGAGAGCGCGCACGCGCTCGCCGGCACCATCAAGATCGCCCCGAAGCTCGCCGCCGAGCTGGGCCGGGAGCCCACCATCGTGGTCAACCTCTCCGGCCGGGGCGACAAGGACGTGCACACCGCCGGCGACTACTTCGGCATCCTCGACAGGGAGCAGTGAGAACGTGAGCCGGATCGGGGTGGCGTTCGACAAGGCGCGGGCCGACGGACGGGCGGTGCTGGTCGGCTGCATGCCGGCCGGGTTCCCGACCGTCGAGGGCAGCATCGCCGCGATGACCGCGATGGTCGAGGCCGGCGTGGACGTGATCGAGGTGGAGATCCCGTACTCCGACCCGGTGATGGACGGCCCGGTGATCCAGCGGGCCAGCGACATCGCCCTCGCCGGCGGCGTACGCACCGCCGACACGTTGCGCATCATCGAGGCGGTCGCCGCCACGGGGGCGCCCGTGGTCACCATGACCTACTGGAACCCGGTGGAGCGCTACGGGGTGGACGCCTTCGCCCGGGACCTCGCCTCGGCCGGGGGCACCGGCCTGATCACGCCGGACCTGATCCCCGAGGAGGCCGGCGAGTGGCTCGCCGCCTCCGACGCGTACGGGCTGGACCGCACCTTCCTGGTCTCGCCGTCCTCCACCGACGCGCGGCTGGCGATGACCACGGCCCACTGCCGGGGCTTCGTCTACGCCACCGCGATCATGGGCGTCACCGGCGCCCGGGCGCGGACCTCCGACGCGGCGCCGATCCTGGTCGACCGGGTGCGGGAGGTCACCGACCTGCCGGTCGGCGTCGGGCTGGGCGTCGGCACGGGCGCGCAGGCCGGCACGGTCGCCGGGTACGCCGACGGCGTCATCGTCGGCAGCGCGCTGATCCGGTGCCTGCTCGACGCGCCGGACGAGGCGTCCGGGCTGGCCGCCCTGCGCGCGCTCAGCACCGAACTCGCCGAAGGCGTCCGCACCCCCACCCGCTGACCCAACGCCC